>JAUWZH010000023.1 GCA_030615435.1 Candidatus Brocadiaceae bacterium
GCTTGAGGGGCCACTCCACGGTTTCGCGCAGGGTCTGTTTGACTTCCTCGAGGCCGCCCACGTCCTCCCAGTGCACGTTGGGCACTTCGACGAAGACCTCGCGCATCACGGACGGCTCGACCTCGCGCAGCGCCTCGCGGAAATTGTCCATCGTCACTTCGAGCGCCTGCAGGACATCGTAGGGAATCTCCTCGAGCTCGAAGTTAATATCAGGGAAGATCTTTCGCAGCGCCGCCATGGCGGCCTCGCGGCCCAGTGCCTCCAGGTCCGCGCCGACGAACCCGTGGGTAATCTCTGCGATCTTGTCGAGGTCCACGTCGTCGGCCAACGGCATGCCCCGGGTGTGGATCTGGAGGATTTGCGCCCGGCCATTGCGATCAGGGATGCCGATCTCCAGTTCGCGATCGAAACGGCCAGGGCGCCGGAGGGCCGGGTCTACGAGGTTGGGGAGGTTCGTGGCGCCCATGACAATGATCTGGCCGCGGCTCCTCAATCCGTCCATGAGGGCGAGCAGTTGGGCCACGACGCGCTTTTCGAGCTGTTTCTCGCCCCCCATATCCTCGCGCTTAGGAGCAATGGCCTCCATTTCATCGAGGAAGATGATCGCCGGCAGGTGCGCGGAGGCGTCATCGAATATCTGGCGCAGGTGCGCCTCGCTCTCCCCGTAGAACTTGTGCATGATCTCCGGGCCACTCAGATGGCTGAAATAGGCATCGGTCTCGTTGGCCACCGCCCGCGCTATGAGGGTCTTTCCGCACCCGGGCGGACCATGGAGGAACACGCCTTTCGGCGGATCAATCCCAAGCCGCTCGAAGACTTCCGGGTACTTCAGAGGCAGCTCGACCATCTCCCGCACGCGTTGTATCTCTCGCGACAGGCCGCCGATGTCCTCGTAGGTGACCCTCCCGGCCGCCCGCGGCTCTACGGCCGCTACATCGCGCAGCTCGATGGCTGTGGTCGACTGGATCAGCACCGCGCCTTTCGGGACCGTCGCCACCACCTCGAAGTCGCGCGTGCGTGATCCGAACAGGGTTGCTCGCACCGCATCGCCGGCGCACAAAGGCAGCCCTTCCAGGAGCGTTCCAATGTAGCGCAGGTCTCGCTCTCCGCGCAGGCTGCGCATGGGTGTCAGAGGCGCCAGGACTATCTTGCGGGCCGGGGCGGCATCTGCCTTTTCGAGTTCGACGCGTTCGCCGATGCCCGCGCCCGTGTTGCCGCGCAGGATGCCGTCCATGCGAATGATGTCAGTGCCACGATCCTGGACGTAGGTCGGCATCACCTTGGCGGGGCTGGCACGCTTGCCGCTGACCCAAACCCAGACCACGTCACCAACCTTGACCCCGAGACGGCCAAACAGCTTGGGATCGAACCGCACGATGCCCCGGCCGACGTCCTTGCTCCCGGCTTCAGCTACCTTCAGGGTCAGTGCAGCAGTCTTCTGTTTCTTTTCTCGCTTCGGAGCCATTCTTGCCCTTCCATCTGCCCAAACCGGTCGGAACGCTGGCCACCCCAGAGAGGCTAATGCTCTGATTGAGCCTCGTTTTCAGAATCCTGTCGCTGCGCATTGTGGCGCGGAACCACTCGAAGAAGACCGGGGAAGCGCCCTGCTACAGTGCCGCCCCGGGAAAGACACACGTGCTCAGTCTCCTTTCTTGCGCAGTTCGATCTCCAGAATCCCGTTTTCGTAGGTGGAGCTTGCCTCCTCCTCGACAGCAGCAGGCAGCAGTATTTCCTTGCTGTATTTCCTCTCCTTCCCCTCGGCCGAGAGCGTCAGAACGTCTTCCTTGACCTCCGTATGAACGTCCCCCTCCTCGATACCGGGCATCTCCGCTATCACCTTGATCGTCTCATCTTCATCGAAGACGTCCACTATCGGCTCCCGTACCTCCTCAACCACTGGCCCCTTGGGGGTCTTCTTGATGTTGCCGAAGGTTTCGATCTTCGGGGCCTTGTCAGCCAGGGTGCGGATGGTAAAGCCGTAGACGCCCCTGAGATCCTTGCCGCCCCGCGCTCCTGGGGGGATACCCCGAGGGATGCCTCCAACGCGGAATTCGCCGGTTTTCCTGAGCTGCTCGCCCTTCTCGGCGAGCTCGCTGGCCTTCTCCATAAGGGTGCTCACGCCATTGAGCAGCCCGCCCAGCCCGAAGCTCTTCAAGACCCCACCGATGTTGATCTCGGGGGTCTCTTCTTCCCCTTCTGCTTTCCTGTCCGCATCGTCTGCTTCCTTCTTTGCCATTGTTCGGCTCCTCTCTTCTGCTTAGCAGGCCCGCAACCGCTCACCGACTACCGGACTGTTGCCCCACTGCGCCTCCCTCTTCATCGGATGCATCGAGTGACGCCATTTCCCCCAGGCGATCGGCGGACACCTCGAGTGACGCCTCCCCCAGGCGGTCGGCCCGTTCTTCAATGATGCCGGCGACCCGCCGAAACCTGGCAACACGCCGCCTCAGGTTTCCCTCCATCCCGCGCCAGATGTCCGCCATGATGCCCCATGATCTTGGCGTCAACCGATAGGCGCGCCGGGGCTTCTTGCCCGAATCGTCCACGCATTCCTCGAGCAGGCCCCGGTTCACCATCTTCACGCATATGTACTTCGCATACTCTTCACTGTTGCGCAGATGCTCGGCTACCTGTCGGACAGTCATGTGATCCCCACCAGCCAACACCCGCAGGATCGAAAACTCATTCGGGCTCACGATATCGGTCCTCCTGACAATGCTGCTCGTTCAACTGCTTCGCTTGGTGCGCGCTCGGGCCCTTAGAGGGACTTTGTCCGGCCTCCCGGTCCGGCGCGCTCGGTGCGCCTCCAGCGCGTCCAGGCATGGGCGCCCGCCGGTTTGAAATCACCGACGTTCAGGGACGCGGCGATCTCCTCGTGCCCGATCTCCGTCAGCACCTTCTCAACGGTGTCGTAAACGTCCTCGACATGCAGGGGGCAACCGCCGCAGTTCCGCTCCAGAAACATGGTGACGGCCTGCGCGAGTTCATCGGCCAGGATTGTCGCCAGGATCAGGTCGCAACCCGGGGCAGCCAACGCGGCTGCGAAGACGGCATCGTCAATCTTCGATTTCTCCAGGGGCATGCAACGGCCTTCATGCATGATCACACATTTGCTGGGCGCCATGGAACAAAGCTCCTGACTACAGTCTCCTCAAGACCTTTTCCACGTCAGCCTCGGCACCTTCCTCCCCTCTGCCGGTGAGGACGTCAAGGCAAGCCTGGCGGAAAACGGGATCAGAGCCTGTTACCTCCATCCCGTCCATGCCGACGAGCTTTGCGAGCATGACGCTGGCCCGCACGGTGGGAATCGTGCCGATACCGGCAGTTCTGATCCCGCGCACGAGGTCCACAATGCGTCCGGCTGTCGTGGCGGAAATGCCTCCCTTGGTAGCAGCGATGGCTATCTCCGTATCCCGGTCGTAATGGCCGAGCCTGATGCTGATCATACGGTCCAGCAGGGCATCCTGCGCCTTGTGCACGCCGGCGTATTCCTCGGGGTTGCTGGTGAAGATGGCGCAGAATTCGGGAGAAACCTGTAAATAGCCGTCCTCGCCTCGCGCCGCCGGCAGGTCCAGGATCTTCTCCTCCAGAATGGGCAGCAAGACGTTGTTGGCCTCCGCCTTGGAGCGTGTGAACTCGTCGTAGAGCAGCGTGTAGCCGTTCTTGCACGCCACGGTGACGCGGTTGTCCACCCATTCGGGGGACACGCTTTCTTCCGACTTGACGACCGTGTGGATGAACTTATCCACCACCTTCTTGCGCCGGTAGCCGTACTGGCCACCTATGAGGTCGGAAGTGCCGAACTCCTCGTCGCCGTGTATCAGCATCACCGGGCGGCCGATCTGGCCGGCGATGTACATGGCGATGGTCGTCTTGCCGGTGGCGGCCGGGCCGCTGAAGTGAACCGGAAAGCCCGCGTGCAGATAGCTCATTGCTCGCCGCACTATGTCCTGCACCTTGGGAGTCCCGACGAACCCGGGCTGCTCCTTGTCAATCAGGATGGGGGAGACCTCCGAATAGGTTCTACCGGCCATTGTGTGCGTTCCTCCCAGTCTGAAAGAATGCCTTCCTCAGAGAATCCACCGAGCTGAGAATGCCGCCCTTACGCCAACCTGCTTGCCGGCTCTCTATGGTCTGTGTCGGGACTTCTGCGGGAGGGCTCGCTTATTGCCTCACAACTAATATTCTGCAGTGTGGCGTCCGCGCTGATCAGGTACGCCTCGATCGGCGGCTGGCCTTCCGGTTCGGTGCTGCGGCGCCGGCCCTCTTCCCACTTGCGGCGCCGGTAATCTTCCCAGGGCTCGACGCTGACTTTGATGCCCCCGTCGGGCTGCGGAAACTGGCGGCTCACCCGACCGATCTGCTCGAGGGCGTTTCGCAGGGCCTCCGGCGTGCGGCCCTGCTGACGCAGGGCGGCAAAGATGCCGTCCCTGATTGATTCCAGGCGCCACGACTCACGGTCCTCACCATCCAGGTGCGCACAATTCACAATCTGGAGCTGCTCGTCCACCGAAACCCTGTAGAGAACCGGCAAAGAGAGGGTGTCGCCAATTCTGCGCCGCCGGCGATCTTCCCAGAGTTCGATGACGACGTCGCACCCCTCGGGGCGCCAGTGGATGTGGTGCACCAGACCAATGGATTCGAGCGACTTCGAGATCCGATCGGAGGCGCCGAGGGCCGCTTCGTGCGAGGAAAGAGAGGCGAGCTGTGCACCGAAACTCAGAATCGCTTGCTGGACCTTGTCCGCGGCATGCCCCTCCTCCCTCCTCGCCTGTTCGATAAGTGCCTGTTTTTCTCGCTGCCTCCGTTTATACTCCTCGGCAGTACGCTCCATGTCGGCGACCATTTCCCGCTGCCGCTTTTGTCCAAGCGTGCCTTTTGCTCTCGCCCATTCCCGGGCCATCATTTTCCGAGCGACGCGGTTCAACGCCGCGGCATTGAGCTGCTTCGGTTTGGCCTTTTCAGTCTTCCGCATAAGGGGCTTCCACCCGCCCAGGTCCGGTTCCTCAGGCCAGGGGAAATAGCCGGGCTTCTCGCCAGCGGACTCAGGGGACGTCGTAGCGCTGGCGGGGGTTCTCAGGGCTGCCTCTTGGCTCTGTTGCGCATCCTGCGATCTTCTCATCACGCTATACCTTCCCTTCAATAGTCCATTTGGACCTTCTTCATGGATCGCGCTGATCGCGCCTTTTTCTTCTTTCGGACGGCAGGCTTACCGGCCTCGGGCTTACCAGCCTCGTCGTCCGGCATTGCGGCGATGTCGGCGTTCAGTTCCTTGCTGAGCTTTCGCTGCACCCGGCGCATATCCTGAAGCAGAAGCTTCTTATCCTCCTCGATAAACTGCCCCCGAAACCCGAGGTTCTCACGTTCGCGTTCATGACGCTGCATCCTCTTCTGTGCCAGGTACATATCGAGGTACTCTTGCCCTTCTTGCTTGGGCATAGCGCGAAGTCGCGCCTTCTGCGCAGTTCTGAGCCTGATGAGCCCCGTGATTTTTTGCTCCATGACGACTCTCTCTCTATCTCAAGTGACCCTTCTTGCGTGTGTGTATGGTGATGAACTGGCCCTGGGCGGTTCCGGTGACCTTGACCTCAACCGTCGCGCCAGGCTTGAGGCCCGTTTCCCTCGCCACGTTCTTCGGGATCTTGATCTTGCCCTCTTCGTCAACTTTCGTGAGAAGGCGCATAAGTGCCATGGATTATTCTCCTTCCGTCGCTCCCGCCATTTGGGGGGCGGCCTGCTGCACAACAGGCCTGGCCTGCTGGACTGGCATCGGCCCCACCGCGCAGTGTTCGTCAATCAGCCCGGAGATCACTTCCGCCACCGTGTCGTGGTGTGCTTTGTGGCCCAGCCGGGTCGTTTCGGAGGACAGGATGTCAATGCAGGTCTGCCTGAAGATGGGGTTGTCGCGGGCCACGACGCCTCTGCGAATCCTTATCGCCTTCGCAATCATCATGGCGCCGCGCACAGTCGGCGCGTATTCGATGGCATCGGACCCGCGCAAACCCCTTACGATGCGCACAATGCTCGCAGCGTCGGCCTCCGACAGACCTGACTTGGCTACGGTAATCGCGATCTCGGTTTCCTCGTCGTAATGGCCGAGGTCTATGGTGATCATGCGGTCGCGCAGGGCATCCTGCGTGCGATGCACCCCGGCGTATTCCTCCGGGTTGCTGGTGAAGATCGGGGTAAAGTCGGGATCAACCCGCAGGTAGTTCTCGTCGCCCTCGCGAGCCGCGGGCAGGTCCAACATGCGCTCCTGCAGCACGGAAAGCAGGACGTTGTTGGCCTCGGGCCGCGAGCGCGTGAACTCGTCGTAGATAAGCGTGAAGCCGTACTTGCAGGCGACCGTCAGGCGATTGTCCACCCAGCGGCGCTGCATGTCCTCTTCGGTCTTGAGAACCGAATGGATGAAGTTGTCCACCACTTTCTTGATGCGATAGCCGTATTCGCCGCCGACCAGGTCAGAGGTGGAGAATTCCTCGTCGCCGTGGAGCATGACCACCGGCCGGCCAATCTTCGCCGCCACGTGCATGGCCAGGGTGGTCTTGCCCGTGCCGGACACGCCTCGAAAATGAATGGGAAACCCGGACGCGATGTAGGCCAGCGCCCGCTCAGTGATGTCTTTGACCGCGTTGGTCTCGACGAAATTCGGCAGTGGCCGCGGCTCCAGCACAGTTGTCATTTCGTCTATAGGCATAACTTCTCTCCTTCTCCTCACAAAGGAACCTGTTGCGACGCCCGCGCTGGCGGAGGGACTGTTTCGGCCTTCGGCCGGAATCCTCCGCCGGACGTCGCGAGATCACAAACGTCCTCTCTTATTGCCCTTTTTCGATCCAGTGCTCTTCCCTGCCTTGGGCTTTTTCGAGCCAGTGCTCTTGCTGCCCTTCGCTCGTGAAGCTGCTGTCGTCTTCTCCTTCGCTTGTGAAGCTGGTATCGTCGCCTTCTTCGGTCTGGGCTCGTCTCGCGGAGCGCCCTGCTTTATGCCTTCCGGATGCAGCGCGGCGAGCCGCTTGCTCACAACGCCAGTGCCACGACACTCGGTGCAGGTCAGGTAGTACCCCTCGACATGGCCTTCGCCATCGCAAGACGGGCACTTGACCGCCCCTACAGGCACGCTGACCATGCCCTTACCATTGCACACCTGGCAGGTGAGGCGCTTGCTTGGATGGACACCGGTGCCGCCGCAATTTATGCACTTGATTGCCGGCTGCCGAAGGCTCACCTTTCCTCGGCCGCCGCACACCTGACACTTTGAAAGACGCGACATCAGTTCGAAGCGATCCTTGCCGGTTCCTTCGCAGAAAGCGCAATCCACCGTCAACCTTTCGCCTGCCGCGCTCGATACTCTTTTCTGTGCCTGTGGCATCGGTTTTCTCCTCGTCCGTTGCCCTGTACATTGACAGGCGGGGACGCCGGGGGAGGTGGTGCGGCGCCCCCGCCCCAGCCGCCAGCGGGCGGTTAGGTGGCAAAGTAGAACGTGCCTTCCTTGCGGATCTCGCCCTCTGCAACCAGCTCCTGGGTGACGGGAATCAGGGTCCGCCAGTCTCCGAGGCCCATGGCGTCGGCCATCGTCACCAGCTTGGCACCCTCTTCTCCGCTCTCCTGGATCAGGGACAATGCCCTGCTCTTCAGTTCTGCAGGCGAAAGCGCCTCCTCGATGCGCTCGGCCAGCTCTTCGGCGACGGCCGGCCTGGCCTCCTCAACGGGTTCGGCGACCTCCTCGGCCACGGCCGGCCTGGCCGCCTTCGACACCTCGGCGCCGTGGACGGCGGCCATGTGTCTGAGGACCTGTCGCCACGCCTCAGTCATGGCAACCCGCTCCTCACGGAACTGGGATATCAGCTCGGCGTTTTCCTTGCGGAGGTCCTGCACCAGCGCGTTGGCGTCAGCCCTCACCTGGACGTTTTCCTGGGCCAGATCGCTTATCATCGCGGCGGTCTCCTGCACGCGCACCTTGTCTTCGGCCGCGAACTCCGCGATCAAGTCGACGTTTTCCTTGCGAATGTCCTGCACCAGCGCGTCGGCGTCGGTTTTCCCTTGGACGTTCTGCTGCGCCAGATCTTTGACGAGCGCGTCAGTCTCAGCCTTCAGCTCGGCGGTTTCGGCCGCGAACCCGGCGATCATCACCTTGTTCTCCGCTGCCCGCGCACTGTCCTGCTCAGCGGCCTCGGCGACCAAAGCGGTGTTCTGCTGCGCCAGATCTTCGACGAGCGCGTTGGCGTCAGCCTTCACCTGGTTGTTTTCCTCGGCCATATCCCTTATCAGCGCGGCGGTCTCCTGCACGCGCACCTTGTCTTCGGCCGCGAACTCCGCGATCAAGTCGACGTTTTCCTTATGAATGTCCTGCACCAGCGCGTCGGCGTCGGCTTTCCCTTGGACGTTCTGCTGCGCCAGATCTTCGACGAGCGCGTGCGTCTCGGCCTTCAGCTCGGA
The DNA here is from genome assembly GCA_030615435.1 of Candidatus Brocadiaceae bacterium. Lineage (GTDB taxonomy): Bacteria > Planctomycetota > Brocadiia > SM23-32 > SM23-32 > JAUWZH01. Next base: position 8,434 of record JAUWZH010000023.1, read on the forward strand.
GGTTTCGGCCGCGAACCCGGCGATCAACGCGCTGTTCTCTTCTGCCCGGGCCTTGTCCTGCTCGGCAGCCTCCGCGGCCAAAGCGGTGTTCTGTTGGGCCAGATCTTTGACGAGCGCGTCCGTCTCAGCCTTCAGCTCGGCGGTTTCGGCCGAGAACTGGGTAATCATCACCCTGTTCTCCGCTGCCCGCTCCTTATCCTGCTCGGCAGCCTCGGCGACCAGATCGGCGTTCTGCTTCGCCAGGTCTTCGACCAGGGCGTCCGTCTCAGCCCTCAGGTCGGCGTTTTCAGACGCGAACTCCGCGATCATCACCCTGTTCTCGCCTGCCCGCACCTTATCCTGCTCGGCGGCCTCGGCGACCAAATCGGCGTTCTGCTTGGCCAGGTCTACGACAAGCGCGTCTGCCTCAGCCTTAGTGTCGGCGTTTTCGGCCGCGAAATCGGCAATCAACGTCCTGACTTCTTCTCTGCGCGCCAGGTCCTGCTCGGCGGCCTCGGCAATAATGCGCGGCACATCCTGCTTTCGCTCTATGTAAGCGGCAGCCATCTCTTCGGCCAGACTCATCAAATCACCACCTGGATACGCCATGATTTGTGCTCCTTCCCTTCGTCTGACTGGGCACTAATGAGTTGAGAGAGGGGTGCCGATTACACGCCTCTAAAAGGAAAGACTACAGGCTGCGCCCGAATCGTTGACACTGTGTCGAATTTTGCAGGAGGATCTTCATGAGACGCGCCTGCTCATCGGGGGCAACCCATCGTCTTGTCTAAGGGTAAGAAACTATGTGGCCTTACGCCTCTTCAGGAAGCAGGCCAACCGCCTCCGCGTACTTCAGGAACGTCTCGACGCCGGCTATGACGATCCTCGCTTCAATGGCCAGAAGCTCGATCCCGACCAATGAAATGCGCACCCAGGCGTCAATGACGATGCCCTTGTCGAGGATGCGGTCCACTACCTCTACCAAACTAGAGCTAGCGATTGCTTTCTCGACTGCCATGGCTACTCACCTCCTCTCAGTGGCAAGTAAAAGTAGTGCGGGTGATACGACACGAGGAGCTGCACCGTGCAGCTCCGCCTCCGAAGGTCTTTGTGGAAGAGACAGCTCTGACACGTTTCTGCTCCGCAGATGGAGTGAATTGCTGCCTTGGTCCTTCGTCTCGGCAGGGAGGAGATGCAAGGGGCGTGCCACGGCGCGACGGACTGGCCGCTGTTTGTCGTAACCCGTGCCGCTCAACGACATGCGATCTCAGAATAATCGCCGACTCATCGGGCAGGGAGCCTGAAACGGGAGCGCCGACTATGGAGAGTCTTCCCTTTAGGTGTGGAAGAAGTGCCACTGTCGGGAGAGACGACGCTCAGGACTTCGGGGCCACCAGGGCTTTTCGCAGGGCGTGCACTACTTCGTCAATGTGGAAAGGCTTGCTGATGAATCCGCAGATGGATCCCTGTTTGAGAGCCGACTGGATCACAGGGTCATCGTCGTAGAGGTATCCCGAGATCAGGACGCACTTGGTCCCGGGCCTGAGGCGTCGGAGTCGGCGGGCAAGTTCGACGCCGTCCACGTCCGGGAGCTTCGCGTCAAGGAAAGCGACCTGAAACGACTTCTTTTCGGCGGCCGCCATGGCAGCTCGGGCGGAAACAGCAGTGGTCACGCCGAAGCCTTCGAGCCCCAGGATCCTGCTCAACGCCCAGCACATGTCCCTTTCGTCGTCCACGACCAGGAGCTGCGCGGCGCTGCGTTTCCTCATGGCGATTTCTCCCCGGCCAGAGGCAGCTCGACGGTGACGACAGTACCCTGTCCTTCGGCAGACTCGATCTGTAAGTCCCCGCCGTGCTGCTGAACGATAGCGTAGGTTACGGAAAGCCCGAGCCCCGTTCCCATTCCGACCCGCATAGTGGTGAAGAAGGGGTCGAAGACCTTCCGGACATCATCCTTAGGAATGCCGCGGCCCGTGTCGCGCACGCGCACGAGCACCTTGTCCGCCTCTCGAGCCGAACTGACGAAGAGCCCCCCCCCGTCGGGCATGGCATTAACCGCGTTCAGCAGAAGATTCACCACCGCCTGCATCAGCAAGGTGGGGTTTCCCCGGACGGTGCTGCGGCGTCTGCCCAACGACAGAGACAGCTTCACCCGGACCAGTTTTCTCTGATTCTCGACCAGTCTCAATGCCTCTCGAATCACGTTTGTCATGTCCAGGACGGACTGCTGCCCCGGCTCCGAGGACCGAGCGAAACGCAGAAGGCTTTCGATGATGTGGGAAGCCCGCTCTATGCCAGTATGGATCTTCTCGGCGCATTCCAACTGTGTTGCCCTGTCCAGGGGCCGCGTCAACAGGAGTTGGGCAGCGGCGGAACTGATGGCGAGGGGATTGCGTACCTCGTGAGCGATTCCCCCAGCCATGACACCGAGGGCTGCGAGTCGGTCCGCGCGCTGAAGACGCCCTTCGGTTTCCAGTTGCTCGGTCAGATCCCGCCCCACGGCCACAATGCCGCTGACAGTGCCTGCTTCGTCAGCCATGGCGGAGAAAGCCCAGTCCACGGTGCGCACTTCGGCATCGCGACCGCACAACCGGAGGCGAACGGGCCCGACTCTCTTGGTTCTCAGGGTTTCGGCAATCGCGTGCGAGAACGCCTCGCGAGAGTCCCCGGGGCAGAGATCCGCCAGCCTCCGTCCGGTCACCTCCCGAGATGACCGCCCCGTGATTGCGCGGGCGGCATTGTTCCACGTGACGATCCTGCCGGACAGATCCAGTGAGATCACAATGTCGCTGGCGCTTTCGACGATGCTGGTGAGGCGACTTTGGACGGCCCGGACCTCTTCGAGCAGGCGAAGCTCTTCGGTGGTGTCGCGCAGCACGAGGATCGCGTAGGTGACCTCTCCACCCCACATGAAGGGGATGATGCTGTATTCGTAGTGGCGGTTGCGATCCTCCAGCCGCTGCCCTACCAGTGGTTTGCCGGTGCGAAAGACTTTGCGGAGCAATTCCTGCACTTCGTCTCGCTGCTCGGATTCCGCAAACACCCGGTGGATCTGGCGCCCGTCCTCGTCCTCGCCCTCGCCGAGGCGGGCACGCCAGTTGCTCCCGGCAAGAACCACCCTGAGAGCAGGGCCCACGCAGAGCATCGAGACGCTTGCGTTGTCAAGAATGCAGGACAGAAGGCTTTCGGCTTTGTTCTTACGCGGGCTCATTCGGGGTTTCCTCCCGTCCGCAGGGCTTGCGTCAGGGCGTTCACCAGGGTCTCGTCCGCCACCGGCTTCTGGAGCACGAAACTCACATTGTCCGGAAGATCCTCGATGATGTCCCAACCGGTCAGGATTCCCACGGGAATCCCAGGAGATTGCCGCCCCGCATGGGCAGCCAGTGTGAGACCGGAGCCGGAGCGGAGGCGAATGTCGGTCAGCACGACATCGAAGGGCGTGCTGTATAGCATCTCGAGCGCCTCTGCCACGCCCTCCACAGCAGTTACATGCCATCCAGCTCGCACGAGAGCCGATGCAACATATTCCCTGACTTGACTGTTATCCTCGACGTACAGGACCCGCCCGGAGCAAGTCGTTCTCTCGCCGGGCGCTGCGTAGACCCCGGCGTCCTGCTGCTCTGGCGCGAGGCTCTCTTCGCCGGACCCGCCCTCGTTCAGCGTCTCGCCGCCCGCCGCCCGCATCTGCTTGATCGTCTCGGAACAGCCCTGTATGGCGAGGGTCAGCCCGTCGAGGTCTTCGAGCACATCCTCAATGCCGAGCCCGGCGAGTTTCTTCCCCAGACGCTGTGCTGCGGACTGCGCCACGGCGAAGCGGTTGATGAGGCTGTGAGCCAGCTCTCGTTCGCTCTCGCCGAGCGCCACCTTACTGTCCTGTCCGCCGGGGATTTGACCCATCGCAGATGCCTCCGATCTCAGAGCGCCCGCCGCCCGTCTGCAAAGGCTTCAGGGCGAAAACGGACTCCCTTCGCCTCGTCACAACTCAATGCCATATCGTTTCACTTTCGTGTGGACAGTCTTGTAGTCCACCTGCAGGATCCGGGCGGCTCGCGCCTTGTTTCCGCCGGTGTGTTTCAGCACCTTCGTCAGGACCTGGCGCTCCACTTCTCTGACAGTGCGCCTGGTGATCTCTTTCAGCGAGAGATTGTCCTCGATCCGGTCACTGACCTGGATGCTCATCGGCTCGATGCCCATGGGCCTCTTCAGCGCAGGCAGATGCCTGGGTTCGATGACTGTGTCAGCCACCACGACGGCGCGGCGGATAACATTGCGCAGCTCCCGCACGTTTCCCGGCCACTTGTAGGCCAGCAGGAGGTACCACGCCTGCTCAGAGAGCCTCTGGGCGTGGCGGCCCGTCTCCACATTCGCTTCATCCAGGAAGCGCTTCGCCAGGAAGGGCAGGTCTTCCTTGCGGTCGCGCAGGGGCGCAACGTGCAGCTCGAATTCCGCCAGGCGGTGATAAAGGTCTGCACGGAAATCCTCGGCACTAATGAGGGAGTGGATGTCGCGATTGGTCGCCACAACGACACGGACGTCCACCGGTATCTGTTCGACCCCCCCGACACGACACACCGTTTTTTCCTGTAAAGCCCGCAGGATAGCCCCCTGCGCGGAGAAGGGCAAGTTCCCGATTTCATCGAGGAAGAGCGTCCCTCCGGAGGCGCTCTCGAACTTGCCGGCCCTCGCTCTGCCTGCGCCGGTAAAGGCACCTTCCTGATGGCCGAACAGCTCGTTCTCGACCAGGCTCGCCGGCAGGGAACCACAATCCACAGGAACGAACCTGGAGGAAGCCCGCGAGCTTCGCTCGTGAATGGCGTGCGCAACGAGCTCCTTTCCGGAGCCGCTCTCGCCGCTAATCAGCACGCTGAGGTTGGTATCGGCCACTCGGTCCACCTGCTCGGCGAGCCGAGCGACATGCCCGCTGGGACCCATCGTCCTGCACAGGGGATGGCCGAGGCTCTCCTGGGAGTGCAGACGCTGCACCTCCTCCACGAGGGCATGTTCCCTGAGCGCCCGGCGGACGGTGAGCACAATCCGGTCGTTGTCGAAGGGCTTGGTGATGAAATCGTAGGCGCCGGCTTTGACGGCCTGGACGGCGAGTTCGACCGTCCCATATGCGGTAACCACAATGATCGGGGTGGTCAAATCCGATCTCCGCACTTCCCTCAGCACCTGCATGCCATCCATGTCCGGCAGCTTGATGTCCAGCAGCACAACCTCAGGGGACTCCGCCCGGATATGCTCCAATGCCTCCACGCCGTTCTGGGCCTCAAGGGGCGTCATGCCTTCGTCCCGCACGAGGGCACGCAGGGCCCAGCGCACGTCCTTTTCGTCGTCTACGATCAGGATTCTCGGTCTGCTGCTCATTGTGTCTTCCCGGTTCGGCGATTTCCTAATTTGCGGCCCTGACGGTCGAAGGACTTCTTGCTCAGCGTATGTGTGACACCATGGAATCCACGACTCTGCGATTCCACGCCTCGGGGGCCGAGTGCATCTTCACGCTCCACCTACAGCGCTGTCTCAGCGCCGCCGCGGATCACTGCGCCGGTCTTCTTCTGCAAGGGCCGGCTCTGCGGGCTCCTCGGCCATTGGGAAGTAGATCTCGAACTTCGTTCCCCTTCCGAGCTCACTGGAGCAGTGGATGTGGCCGCCGCTCTGCTTGACAATACCATAGACCGTGGCCAGGCCGAGGCCGGTTCCCGCGCCTGCCTCTTTGGTGGTGAAGAAGGGCTCGAAGAGGTGCTCCCGCGTCGCTTCGTCCATGCCGCGGCCGGTATCGCTCACTCTCAGCATCACGTAATGCCCGGGGGTTATCTCGGCATGGGTGCTGCAGAACTGCCCATCCAGCGCGACGCTCGCCGTCTCGATGGTCAACTTCCCGCCGGTGGGCATGGCGTCGCGTGCATTGAGGGCGAGGTTGACGAGAATCTGCTCTGTCTGGCAAGGATCCGCCTTGATGTGGCCGAGACCCTCCGCCAGGGCTATGACCAACTCGACCTCTTCGCCGACAAGCCGGCCGAGCTCCTTCTCGGCGTCTGCGACGACCTCATTGAGATCAAGGACTCTGGGCCGCAGCACCAGCCGACGGCTGAAGGCCAGGAGCTGGCGAGTCAGGGCCGTTGCCCGTTGCCCGGCCTCGAGGATCTCCTCCACATCCTTTTGCACCGCCTCGTTTTCGGCGACCGCGTCACGAACGAGGCGGCCGTAGCCGATGATCCCCGTCAGCAGATTGTTGAACCGGTCTGCAACGCCGCCCGCGAGTTGGCCGACGGCGTGCAGCGTGCGGGCGCGACGCAGTTGCTCCTGGAAGCTCATCTGGCGGGAAACGTCGCGCATGGTCCCCCGGAAGCCAAGCTCTGACCCATCCGCCGCCTTGATGGCCGCGCAACGCACTTCGCATGGAAACAGAGAACCGTCTTTGCGCCTTGCCGTGTAGACCACGGGAACGGCAGCATAGCCTTTGAGATCGTTCTTCAGGAAATCGCGGACCTTTTCGCTCTCTCCTCCCTCAAACAGGCGCGAGATGTCAACGCCGGCGGCAAGGCCTTCTTCGGTGTAACCGAACGTGCTGAGGGCCGCGCGGTTCGCATACGTGAGTTGGAGATCGGCGTCCGCCTCGTAGACCATCTCAGGCAGCATCTCGACCAGCCCACGGAAACGCCCTTCACTTTCCTTTTCGAGACCCTGCTCCCTGAGAGCCCGGCGGATGGTGAGTATGAGCTCGTCGTTGTCGAACGGTTTGCTCAGGAAATCGTAAGCACCACCCCGCATCGCTTCGACAGCGAGGGGGATGCTCCCGTAGGCGGTCAACACGATGACGGCGAGGACGGGACTGAGCTTCTTCGCCTCCCGGAGGACTTCCATCCCCTCCATGCACGGCATCCTGAGGTCCAGCAACATCACGTCGGGGGTCTCCGGGCGGATGAGGCGCAAGGCGCTCGGGCCATCCCCAGCATTGCGGGACTCCAGGCCTTCCGCTCTCAGAACGGTTGAAAGCGCCCAACGCACGTCCGGTTCATCATCTACGATGAGGATCTCGGCATCTGTGCGACCGGAAAGGCTCATGACGCGGCCCCCCTGTGAGTGCGACGTCGCAGGACGGCGGAGTTCCCCGCCCGTCAGGTTCTTGGACCGCCCCTGCAATTCTCTTCCCGACCTGCCCTCACTCAGGCGTGGCGCTTCGGCGAGAGTATGGACGGACCTCCCTGGCAGCGCTTCCACTCCCTTGTGGAAACGTTGCCATATAACGCCGCCGCACGACCGGTTTCTCTAGCGCGTCGCTCGTCACTGGTTTCGATGGGACAGTACGCTTTCTCCCTGTTAGAGGTCATTCCCAGTGCGTACGGGCGCACTTAGCAAGGGCACGCCCCACCCATGTCCTTCCAGTCTTTGGGCAAGTTCCGTGCCGTTCGCCCGGGGTATTGGGACATCCGTGGCGAGCACGGCCCGGGACCTCGCGGAAATCAATCCACCCGCCCCCTGGCAGCGCCGCCATGGAGTTGTGGCAAGTGCCTCCGACAGCGTAGAATTGCCGCACGCCCCCCGGGGGCTTCCGACCGGCCATCAGCGCCGCAGACGGAGGAATATCGTGAAGCAAACCCTCAGAGTGATCGAATTATTCCGCTCGATACAAGGAGAGTCCACGTGGGCGGGGATGCCGTGCGCGTTCATTCGGCTCGCCGGCTGCAACCTGTGCTGCTCCTACTGCGACACGCGATATGCGCTCGAAGAGCCTGGGCACGAGATGTCCCTGGACGAGGCGTCTGGCAGCATCGAGGCCCTCACCACAAGGCTGGTCTGCATCACCGGCGGCGAGCCGCTGCTCCAGGCCGCCACCCCTGCCCTTGCCGGCCGGCTCCTGGACTCAGGACACACCGTGCTGGTGGAGACCAACGGAACGCTCGACATCTCGACGCTGCCGTCCGGGACGGTGAGGGTGATGGACGTGAAGTGCCCGGGCAGCGGCGAGTGCGGCAAGACGATGATGAGCAACCTGGAGGTCCTCGGGGCGCAGGACGAGGTGAAGTTCGTCCTGTGCGACCGCCGGGACTTCGACTGGGCCGCGGGCTTCGTGATGGATCACGGCTTACCCAGTTGCTGCCACGTGCTTTTCTCACCGGTTGTAGGGCGGCCCCGAAGTAGGCCGAGGGTGAAACAGGAGGACTCCGTTACACCGCGACACCTGGCGGAATGGATACTGGAG
>JAUWZH010000126.1 GCA_030615435.1 Candidatus Brocadiaceae bacterium
TGGCAAGGCTGCGGGCGCCTCCCCGGGCTTGAACGCCGCAACCGCCCCTTGACAATCTGGTAATACTAAGTAATAATGGAGCGCGTCCGGTTTCCCTGTGATGGAGAAAGAGAATGGGCGAGAACAACCCCAAGGTCGAGATCATCACTTTCAAGGTGGATGAGTCCCTGCTGGAGGCGATGCGGGGAGTGCCCAACCGCTCGCAGTTCATTCGCCATGCGATCCTCGCTGCTCTGGACAGCGTGTGTCCGGTATGCAAGGGCACGGGAATCCTGACGCCGAACCAGAAGAAACACTGGGATTCCTTCGCTACCTACCACGGACTGGAGGAATGCAGGGAATGCCACGAGTTTCGCCTGGTCTGCCGTCGCAAACCGAAGGCGGACCGCCCGGTCGCTCACGAGGCACACGCGAGAGAGAGCCGGAGCAGGACGGCCTGATCCGGGAACCGCAGCACACAGGAGGGAGATGGCAATGCCCGGGCCAATTCTGAGGGAACTGAAGTCACACGCCCCGTTCACGCTCATGGGCGCCTTGACGGGAATCGCACTGTTGCTCCTGATTCTCATCACGCGGGTGAACGTGAAGGTGCTGGAGCCCGCTTTCCACAGCTTCCATGCCGTTCACGTGTTCCTGAGCGCCTTGGTTACGGCGGGCATGTACAGGCGTTACCGCAAGGGAATCGTTGCGGCGGTGTTGATCGGCTTCGTGGGCTCGGTCGGCATCGCTTCGCTGAGCGACGTGATCTTTCCCCATCACGGGGGGGCGTTCGTCCTGCGGTTGGCTGCCGAACCCCACCACATGCACTTTCACCTTCCCGCCATCGAACAGTGGTGGCTGATAGGTCCCGTGGCACTGCTCGGGGTGGCGATGGGCATCTGGAAGCCGACTACGAAGATGCCCCACAGCGGCCACGTCTTGCTCAGCACCTGGGCGTCGCTGTTCTACCTACTGGTCCACGCTTCGGGGGAAGTGAACTGGATTCCGTTGCTGCCGCTGGTCTTCGTGGTGCTTTTTGTGGCGGTCTGGCTGCCGTGCTGTGTGAGCGACATCGTGTTCCCGCTGCTGTTCGTCGGCGAGGAGGCGATCGGCCACGACCACGACCACCCGCACGGCGGCGCAGGGACGACCAAGGGCGACAGCGAGGACGGCGGGGGGCTTTCTTGACTTTCCGCCCTTCCTCTGCTACTGTGCGGTGCGAAGCTCAGGAGGCGGCGTAGCCAAGTGGACCAAGGCAACGGTTTGCAAAACCGTCACTCACGGGTTCGAATCCCGTCGCCGCCTCAGCGTGTGTATCTCGAACGGGGGGACGGAGGGGGCTTCGCCAGGGCAGGAGCTTCCGCGGGGCGAGTGGCGGAAAGGAAGACGCTCTGGACTTAAAATCCAGTGGTCCCCTAAGGACCGTGGGGGTTCGACTCCCCCCTCGCCCACCAGCCTTCGCCAGGGCTTCGGCTGGCAGCTCAGCTCGGGGCCACGCGGGCGCAGGTGCACGCAGAACTGCTCGGTGGCGGCCGTTGAATGGTGGCACCAGGCGGCCACATCTTTCGTGTGTTCCCCCATGAGCACCAGCCAGGATGCGAAGACGGGGCGCAGGCAACTGCGCACTTAAGGCGATTGCCTGCCAACTTCGGGGGGAAAGTGCTTCTCATGCACCTCGCGGAGCTTCGCAAGGGCGCTCTCGTCGTCGGTCGAATATTCCAGATGCTCCTGGAAGAACCTCAATCGCGCACGGCAGCCTTCCAGTATCTCCCCCCAAGACTTGACCCAAATCACGAGGTTCATCTCCTCATCGTCGTGCAGAAGCCCTGGGGGCTTGCCCCGCTGGCTAGCCATCCTACGACAACCGTCCGTGACATCGTTCGATATGGCCCAGAAAACCCAACGTGTGTTCGCATCTCGGAACCGCTCGTCGTTCGCAACTGCAAAGGCGTACCTCCGAATCTGCTCCGCCACGCTGGGGTCAACCGGCTGCGACGGGCGCTTGAGTTCGACCACGAGGTGCTCCCTGCGGTCTGCATGCGGCCCCGGTAGAGATCTAGAGAGGACAAGGTCAAGGATGCCTATGCTCCCATCTTCGTCCGTTACTGGCTCGGGACACAGCTCTTCGCGCCCTAACAGGCTGACGTGGCGTCGCAAGAGCTCCGTCAAGCTCCTGTCGCTCACAGTAAGGGCGAACTCCTCTCCAAATATCCAGGTCTTATCTTCCAGCAACTTGTGAAGATGCGCCCGCTCTTTGAGCCTGTCCTTGTACTGGTACAGCAGAATCTCAAGGACTCGAACAAAATCCAACCGGTCTGCAACGACCTTTGCCGCATTGATGATAGCTGCCAGCGAGGTCCTTTCCAACAATTCCGCAAGTTCGTCCGCCTTTTTGCGTGGCAGCTCGAGCACTTCTGTGACTATCCGTTGGACTGCCCCAGGGCTCTCCGTTAGAGCTTCCTTTAGGAGGCGAAAGGAGAGTCGCTTGCTCTTTGGCTCTGCGATTTCGAAGTCCGGCAAATATGAATTGACGTTTACAGCAAGAACGTCGAACACTTGGCGTTCGGCAGTCTCAATGGGGTTCGCCGGCTCTCCTTGATAGGGGTACACATCCTCTCGTTTCCATTGTTCCACAAGCTTTGCGCCAGCCTGAGCCGACTTCTCCCGAAAGTGCTCCCTCAGCTTGGCTTTGGCCGCGTCAACCAGGGGAATGACATCTGGGTGCAAGTCGGCTAGCTGGAGGGCGCCCTTGTCATCGAGCTCCCGAAGGAGATCACACTTCAGGTAGGCTGTGAACGTGAAGCCGGGCGCCTGAATCCCGGGGGGCACTTCCTCCAGGGCAAATCCCATGTCGTCGCACAGATACAGCGCCCTATCCGCAGTGGCGCTCCACTCAATGATCGTGAGCTCCGGTTTGACCACTCTGCCCTCCTCCAGGGTTATCGGGTCGAGGGAGTAGTCAATTTGCGATTCGATAGCCAAGACGGGATCGACCTTCCTGTTCTCGTACCAGATGCTCACGTCCTTGTATTGATAAAGGTACAGCGCGAAGTAGCTCGTGATCTCGTGTAGCGCCTCCGGGCCATACAGGGAGCGATAGTCCTTGTCTATGTCGGAAACGGTCACAGTCGTCCCTGTCCGGGCAACAGAGGAAGGCGCGGGGTCATCGATGTCGAAGGTCCCGAGGTCCGAGCGGTGCCCGGTGACTGTGAACTGCTCAGTGCGACCATTGCTCTCAAAGCGAGTGAGCCAAGTCACGGTACCGCCAAGAGAGAAAGCTCGGAACCTGCCTTTCCCCGCCTTCCCGTGTAGAAGGCGCCCCCCCTTGGAATGCGCGTTGTTCCTCTTCCACGATCCACCCAGGTTGCGAAAAGCAGGATCAGCTTCTTCGTAACCAATCCCATGGCCATTGTCCTCCACGGTGACCGATTCAAGCCCACCCAAGGAGCTATGCGCTATTGTGACGCGTACCTCAGTTGCGTCTGCGTCCAGCGAGTTCCAGATAAGCTCGGCGACTGCCAGGATCGGCTTCCTGACGGTTGCCATTCGTTGCAAATGGTCGTTCTTCACCTCGACATGAACGGTCTTCATGGTGCCCTCCCGCTCAATACCCGCCAGTTCGACTGCCGCCATTATAAGGGATGGCGAGAGACTGTCCAGCTTTCCTTCTGATGCCCGTGTGCCCGGAACAGCTCGGCCAGATGCCCACGCGCGGCACCAGCTGGCGGTCAGTGTCCAGTTCCTGGCGAGTCCTGCCTTCGGCGAACGATAGCGCATCCCGCGCCGCGTCCAACATGTGCTGAAGCCGGATACGATCTTCATTCTTCATACAGCGCCTCAGCCTCAGCGACAACTGCCTCGCGGAAGTAGCGGCTCAAGTCCTCGGGCGTGCGCAAATCGACCTTGCGGCCGCCAAAGATATCCGAGAGGTCCAGCTCCAGGCCAGCCAGGCGAATGAGCCCAGGGACATGTCCCGGCTCGAACTCGACCAGCACGTCCACATCGCTCTCGGGCCCGAAGTCCTCCCGGAGTGCCGAACCAAAGAGGGCAAGCCGACGAATGTGGTTCTCTCGGCAGAACTCGGCGATCTTGTCCTTGTCAGCGGCAACCTTGACTGGCATCGCCCACTCCTCTCTGACCCAAGCAGAACTGCATTATACCGACTTCTGGTCCACCATTGCATGCCCCCTACGATTTCTCAGTGACGACTCCCCGACTCGCGGAGCCACTGGGCATCGGGTCACCGAAGCACGGCGGCCGCCACTGCGCCACTCGCCGGTTATCCTGGTGCCAAGCAGGCACGGCGGCATAAGGTCACTGCGTTGCCGATGGATTCCGAAGAGATCCCAAGCCTGAACAAGTGATAGCACGCGATAGCACTGCGCGACTCCACGCCGAATGGGCCGGAATCGGCGGAGGCCTACGTGGCACGCGGGAATGCCTATGATGACCTGGGCGACTCTGAGCGCGCGATCAAGGATTATGGTCGGGCAATCGAACTCAGGCCGGAGTTTGCTCCGGCCTACCTCAACAGGGCAGTAGCGTACTATCGGAACGCCGCCTATGACAAAGCGTTGGCGGATGTAAAGACGTGCAAGGAGCTCGGGCGCAACTTGATCCCGCCTGAGATGCGCAGTCAGCTCTCTGAGCTTGAAGCTCTGCTGAAGGCGCCGGGGTCTGCGAGGCCGGAAGGGGCCAAACCGCAAGCGGATGCCGCCCTCGCGCAGGCCCCACATGATCCGGCCGTCAACCAGCTGATTACGGCCGCCAAGAAGGGGGATGTCCAGCGTCTGGATGAGCTCCTGGCTTCCGGAGTGGAGGCCGACGCAACTGCCGAGAACGGCGACAGGGCTCTGAATGTGGCAGCAGGCAAAGGCCACGTTGAGGTCGTTCGGAAGCTGCTCAAAGCCGGGGCGGACCCGAATAAGCGGGATGAGAACGGATTCACGGTGCTTTTTCTCGTCGCTGGCGGGCGCGGGTCTCCGGAAATCGTCCGGGTCTTGCTGGACCATGGTGCTGACCCCAACATCGCCGGCACGGGCGGAGCCGCTCCGCTGCACAGGACGGCAATCCACGGCAACCTGGAAGTCGCAAAGCTGCTCATCGAGGCCGGCGCGGACCCGAGCCAGGAAGTGACTCACCCTGAACTCGCGGCCATCGAAGGGAAGAACGCCATCTACATAGCCCTACAGAAGAGCCATGTGGATGTGGCTCAGTACCTCGCAGACAGCGGGGCGGAACTTGACATCTGGACTGCGTCGGCGGTTGGCCAAACCGAACGCATAAAGGAAATACTGGACCGCAAGCCCTGGCTCCTCGCCGCGCCGGGCCGGTACCAATTCAGGCCCTTGCACTTCGCCGCCGCCTATGGTCAGCCGGAGGCCGCTGAGGTGCTGCTTAAAAGAGGTGCTGACCCCAACGTCCGGGAGGGCCGCGGCCGCTCGACCGCGCTCCACCTGGCGGCGAGATTTGGCTACGACAAAGTTGCGGCCGTCCTTCTCGAACACGGTGCCGATCCGAATGCTATCGACGCATCTGGCGTGACTCCCATGGACGTCGCGAGAGGGCAGCATCGAGCACGCGAGTCCAACGGAACGGTCGCTGACAGACAGGGCTTCATAGAACTGCTTGAGGAACATGGCGCGGAATGAGGGACCGGCTGATCACACGGGGGCAGAGATTCTGCCGAACTGGGAAGTGTATGTTGTCGAAGAGCAACCCTATGACTCTGAGATATTCCATATTACGGAAACCATTGGGTGGTTTGTGTTCGTCGGTTGTGCCGAGGATGTGCCGTGCTTTGTGGCGGACATGCAAACGACCGATGGGAATAATCCGGCGAGCCTGCGGTGCGAGTCAACGGGCGCCGGCCCGTGATCCTACCAGCTATTTGTCTCCGCAGAAAACCAGTTCGGTGTCAGGCCCAGCGGTGTTGTTACAACAGTTATCGAGGGTGGCCTGGGTGACCCCCGAGAAGCTGACAACCAGCACGGCGCCCATTGTGCGCAGTTATAAGGCTGGTACTCTATTGACTTTGTCGGCGACGGCAGGCATTTTCATCGGCACGGGTCTTTTGAGTTTCGGCTACATGACGGCCGCGACGTCCAGCGAGGGCGTCTCGCCGAGCTCCTCGTAGCCGATTCTGCCTTCGGAACTCGGCACTCCGTCCTCCACGCGCCACAGCTCAAGCGCCATTCCTCCGGCCACGCGCCCACGCAGGCAGGGGAACTCCCCTTTCGCGACGCGTCCCGCGTGGCCGTCAAGAAAGAGGTCGCACCCTTCTTCGCGTACGATCTTCTCGATTTCTCCCTCGTAATCGTAATGGACAAAGACCACGCGCAGGCGCCGGTGGGCGGCGGCGCGCAGGTCGTCGCGAAGCCAGGAGAGCTGCTCGGTTGTGCGCGCATGATCGCCCTTGGCAAACGTCACCTCGTCGCAGTGCACGAAACCGCCGAGAGCCGCAAAATGACAGTCGCCGAAGTCGAAACCGTAATCGTCGGTATCTCGGTCCCACGGCGCGCCCATGCACTCGGTCCACGCAGCGCGGCTCACACAGAACGCGACGTCGTGATTGCCCGGGATCACGAAGGTCGGCATCTGGAGTTTGAGAAATATCCGCCGCGCTTCACGTGCCTGCCACCATATGAGTTTATCGGGCAGTCTCCTTTTCTCGCCGTCGTACCGAGTAACCAGGTCGCCCGTGTTCAGGACAAAAGCCGGCGAGAACGCGTTAATGCGTTCAACGAGCGCCTCGGCAAGCGGGCGCCGGTCGAGCAGGCCTTTCTCGCCCACCTCCGCCAGATGCAGGTCGGACGTGTGCACGAATGTGAATGAGCCGGGGAATTCGCGCAGCACACACACACTGTTGGGCGCGAGAGCTTTCGCCCGGGCCGAGATGACCTCGACCGCGCAGAGCCCGTCGGGGGTCTGCTCGGCAACCCGGCAGAGCATGTGCCACAGGGAACGCTGCCCCGCCACCCGCCCAATTGACACAACCGCCAGAGGCTCTACGCCGTCCTTCGTATGAAGGACCATCTCCAGCGGTTCAGGCGCGCCGCCCTCCACCACCACGGGAAAGGTCTGTCCCTGGCGCGTCCAGACCGGTCGCGTCCATCTTGGCTCGACTATGCGCATTTCGACGGCTTTCATTTCCTCATCAGTGTAACGAAGGGGAACAGGCGCCAGGGATCGCGCAGCGGTCGGTGCAGGCAATCTGTCTCGCTGAGAGACTGTTCGCTGCCAAACGCGCGC
>JAUWZH010000003.1 GCA_030615435.1 Candidatus Brocadiaceae bacterium
CTCTATCAGTGGCCGGCGAAACCGTATCGCCTCGCGGATCGCGAGGGCGGTCCCCACGTTGTGCACCAGGCAGCCCACCTCGCCGGGCAGGCCCCCCTCGCTCGGCACTTCGCGGCCGGTAACGGCGGTGATTAGCTGCTGTTCAGCCCCCTGAGGGTACTTGACCTTCAGGGACAGGACCTTTATGGCGCGCTCGTCGGCAGTGGCCTCGGCGAACCGCTCGATTGCCTCCGGCTTGTTTGCCTCTATTGCCACGTAGCCGTTCTCGGCCCCTACGATGCGCATGATCAGGCGGAGGGCGTCCAGGACCTCGGCGGTTTTCTCCACCATCAGCCGGTGATCGCAGGTGAGGCAAGGCTCACACTCGGCCCCGTTGATGATCACGTCCGTAACCGGCGTGTGTTCCGGCGGGCTGAGCTTGACGTGTGCGGGGAAAGCGGCCCCGCCCAGGCCGACCACGCCGGCCTCCCGCACCAGCGCCACCATCTGTTCACGGCCCATCCGCTCGACGTTCTGGGGCTCGTTCCAGCCCTCGGCCCAGCGTTCCTCGCGGTCGTTCTCGACGATGACGGCGGGAACCGGCCGGCCCGTGGGATTGTGAATCCGACTCTCGACCCGCATTACGGTCCCGCTGACCGGACTGTGGACGTTTGCGCTGATGAAACCCTGCGCCTCGCCTATGAGCTGGCCTTTTCCGACGGTGTCTTTCCTCTTGACGAGGGGCCTCGCCGGCGCCCCGACGTGCTGGAGCATCAGGATTTCCACCTGCTGCGGGGCTTCCGAGACCACCAGCGGCAGCTGCTCGGTGCGCTGCTTGTTCCCCGGCGGATGCACTCCGCCGCGGGGAAACGTCAGCTTCTTCGTCACAGTCGCCATCGCGTGCCACTTTCGTTCTGGCTTCGGGCGCGGCGGCCTCATTTCTTCAGTTTCAAGGCGCGGCCTATCTGCCTGGCGGCCTGCCTTAGTCGCAGCTCGTTTTCCACAAGTGCCATGCGCACAAACCTCTCCCCCCCGGCCCCGAATGCCTCGCCGGGGGCCACGGCGACGTTGGCCTCTTCGAGCATCAGCAGGCTGAACTCCACCGAACTCATGTCTGCGCAGCTTTCCGGAATTGGGGCCCAGACGAACATCGTGCCGCGCGGCCGCTCGACATGCCAGCCTGCCCGCTCCAGCCCGTCGCAGAGCACGTTCCGCCGGGCCTGGTAGACGGCGGCCTGCTTCGCCGCCTCGTTCCGGCAGTGCCTCAGAGCGATGATGCTGGCGATCTGAACCGGCATGAACAGCCCGTAGTCGAAGTAGCCCTTGATGCGCGCCAGGCCCTCTACCACCCCGGCATGTCCGACGCAGAAACCCACGCGCCACCCCGCCATGTTGAAGCTCTTGGACATCGTGGTGAACTCCACTCCGATCTCTTTCGCTCCGGGCACCTGCAGCAGGCTCGGCGCCCTGTATCCGTCGAACGTAAGGTGGCTGTAGGCGAAATCGTGGACGATGAGGATGCTCTGGGCGCGGCACAATTCGACGAGCCGCTCGAAGAACTCCAGCTCCACCGTGAGCGTGGTGGGATTATGGGGAAAGCTCACGATCACCAGCTTGGGCCTCGGACGGGAATCCTCCAGCGTCCGGCGCAGATCATCGAAGAACTCCGGTTCGGTGCTCAGTGGGAACGAAGCCACGCGCCCGCCCGCCAGACCCACTCCGTAGATGTGCACCGGAAAGGCAGGCGTCGGGACCACAGCAACATCGCCCGGGTCCATGAGCGCCAACAGCAGGTGCGACAGGCCCTCCTTACTGCCGATGGTGCAGACGACCTCCTTTTCCGGGTCCACCTGCACGCCCCATTCGCTGCCGTACCAGGCGGCCACCTCCCTTTTCAGGTTGAAGATGCCGTCTGCCTGCACACTGTAGCGGTGATTCTTGGGGTCTTGCACGGCCTCGCAGAGCTTGCGGATGATAGGCTCAGGAGTGGGATCGTTCGGGTTCCCCATGCCGAGGTCAATGACGTCCTCTCCCGCCTGGCGGCGCGCTTTCTTGATCGCGTTGATACGCCCGAACACGTACGGCGGCAGTTCGTTGACCCTCTGGGACAGTTCGATCGGCACGCCCTGGTTCATTGCACGTGCACTTCTATCTGTGCTTCGGCCTTCAGTTTCTCCAGCCAGGCTATGACCCGCCGGCGCGTCTTTTCTCTCATCGCTCGCTCGCGCATCGCCTCCCGGACCGACTCAAACGGTGGGGGCTCTGCGGGAAGGCGCCGGGCCACGAGTTTGAGCAGGTGGTACTTGCCCTGACGCTGGAACACGTTGCACAGCTCACCTTCGCGCAGGTCCCTCACGTGTTCGAAGTAAGGGTGGCCGGCGGCGATGTCAGTCACAAGGCCCTTGTGCATCCATGCGTAGGGTTCGACGGATTCAGTCTGCACCAGCAGTTGAAAACTTGCTCCGCTCAGCGCCCTGTTGCGGATCTCCTCCGCCTTCGCAGCATCCTCCACGATGATGCGCCGCACGTCGAGGCGCTCCCCATAATGCTCCTGATATGCCTGCCGGACATCCTGTTCGGTGACCTCGACCCCTCCTGCCACCATTTGCTCCGCGAGCAATATGGCACGGACGTCGTCACGGGCGACGAAGTCCTGGATCAGACGGTCTTTGTACTGATGCGCCGAAATGCCGGCTGCGCTGAGCTCGCCGGCGAACTCCTCCGCATCCATGCCCAGGGCCGCGAGGCGTTCGGCAAACAGGCGATCTCCGATGCTCATCAGCCGCTCTCGCAGCCTTTCCTCAGTGGGCTCAACGCCCCGGCGGTCCGCCTCCTGGAAGATGAGCTCGCGCTCGATGTGGGGCTCGATGAGCCTTGCGCCGAACCTGTCCAACACGGCTTCCCCGAACCTCGAGACGGGAACCGCCATCCCGTTCACAAAAGCCACGACGTCGGCTCCCAGAACCCTGCGCACTTCCGGGTCGCCCGAAATGTTCGGAACGATGCATGCGCGGGCGTGCAGACCTGCCAGCCAGGAGTCTATCGTCTCATCCACCTTGCGGCAGTAGAGTTCCTCTTTCAGCGTATTCTTCACCTCCTCGAAGCTCGCCCTGGCGGGGGGGATGCGGCGGATCAACTGCAACACGTGCCACAGCTCCCCGTCCGAGTAAAGCTTCAGCTCCCCGGGCTGCATCCTCGCCAGGACCGTGCCCAGCTCACACGAAGCGGGCACTGGAAGCATCCTGCCCCCATACTGGACGCTCGCCCGATCGAGGCTGTGTCGGGCGACGGCTGCCGCCCAGGACAATTCCCCCTGCTCGATTTCTTCCATGAGCTGTCGCGCCATGGCTTCGTCGCCGACGGCCACGTGAGCCGCGCCGTACCTTTCCCCCCTCGTCCACTCGTAATAGCGGCGCACCTCAGGCTCCGTGATCTCGACGTGCGCTCGCAGAAGCTTCTCGCTCAGCAGGCGGATTCGCAGCACCCACGGGGAGAGTGAATCCTCGATCTCCCGCCGCGCGGCGTCCTCCTCCCATCCGTAGGCGGCCGCGAGCGAGCGAAACTCCTCGGCCGTCATTCGCGCGTTCTGAAAGACCCTGCGCATGCTCAAGTCCAGCTCCAGCTTCCGGCGGGCCTCCAGTTCCTTTTCGCTGACTCCAATCCCTTTCCGAGCGGCTTCCTGCTCGACCAGCACACCGTCCACGAACCTGTCAAAGGTGGCCCGCCCGAGAGTGCGCACGAGGGCCCGCTCGAAATCCCACCGCCGGATAGCCCGTCCGTTCACCACGGCCACGGCTCCCTGGGGCACGGCGCATTCGGCGGCGCCGGCCGCAAGGAAAGCCGCCGCGAGCACGAGGTGCACGATGTTCCGTAGGGGTTTCACCGCAACTCCTTCCCGCTCAGGGCGCCGTGAGCACTCCTCCGGGATCACAACATGCCTGCGAAACCGAGGAAGGCCATTGCCATCAGGCCCGTGCAGATGAACGCTATCGGAATGCCCTTGAGGGGTTCTGGAACCCCGGCGTGCACAAGGCGCTGCCGCACCCCGCTCATCAGAAGCATCGCCAGGGTGAACCCCAGTCCGGCCGCAATACCGTACCAGGTGGCCACCAGGAGTCCTTCCAGAAAGTTCTCCTCGCCGAGCCTCTGGAGTTCCTCCGGAGCGTCCGTCGTATTGAGCAGCGCGACGCCCATTATGGCACAGTTCGTGGTGATGAGTGGCAGGTAGACCCCGAGAGCATCGTAGAGAGCCGGCACCCGCGAGCGAAGGAACATCTCCACGAGCTGCACCAGAGTGGCGATCACCAGGATGAACATCGGCGTCTTGAGCACCAGGACAAGATCGGCTCCGACCAGCGCCGCCCCTTCCTTCAGCACCAGCCCGTAAAGCAGATACGTCACGAAGCTGGCAAGAAACATCACGAACGTCACGGCGGCGCCCATGCCCAGGGCGTTCTTGATCCTCTGGGTGACCCCGAGAAACGGGCACAGCCCGAGGAACTTGGCAAGCACGAAGTTGGAGACGAAAATCGCAGAGAAGCCGATGCTCAGGAACCTGGCTATGTCCATAGTGTTCGCTCCGTCGGCCGTCCGCACGCCTCTACGGCCGCTCTCTGGTGCGCCGCAGCCAGTTGAAGCCGGCCAGCAGCAGGCCGAGCACCAGGAACGCCCCGGGGGCCTGGATCAGAATGCTCGCCGGCACGTACTCCACGGGCCAGGAGGTCGGCAGCCATGAGTAGCCCCACACCGTGCCGTTGCCCAGAGCCTCCCGCACGGTGGCTACCAGACAGATTGCCAGGGCAAACCCCACGCCGGTGCCGAGACCGTCGAGCAGAGAACGGCCGACATCGTTCTTGTAGGCAAAGGATTCGGCGCGATGCAAGATGCTGCAATTGACCACGATAAGCGGCAGGAAGATGCCGAGCGCCGCATTGATCCCCGGGGGCAGATAGGCCTTGAAGGTGATCTCAATCATCGTTACGAATGAGGCGATGACGACGATGAAACAGGGTATGCGCACCTCGCGCGGAATCACGTTGCGCAGCAGAGAAATGATCACGTTCGAGCAGGTGAGCACGGCGATGACCCCCACGCCCATTGCCACCGCGCTTTTCAGCCCTGTGGTCACCGCCAGCGTGGGACAGATGCCTACCACTAGGACGAAAACGGCATTCTGGCTGACGATCCCCTTGGAGAACTCCTGGAAATGAGATCTCTCTGGCATTGTCTGGGGGCTGGCGTTCAGAGCGCAGAGGCGGAGCAGAATCTCGAACCCCGATACTATAGCAAATCCCACCTGCGTTCTCAACAGGGCGGATTCGCCGCCGCACCGCAGCCGCCGCCGATGGCCAAGCGGGGCAGTCCGCAACCCGTCACGCGGATGTCAGCAGGGCGAAAACGCCCATCCCGATGTAGTTCAGCAGCACGACAGCGGAGCAAAGAACCCAGCACAGTACCGTCAGGTATGTCATCTCGAGGCAGAAGGGGGCCCAGACCACGTCTATGCCGAACAGTGCCAGGCAGACAAGCGAGATCCCGAGTGTGAGCAGAAGAATGGCGAGCCCCAGGGCGGGACTGAACCCCCACCACGTCAGCACGGTAGAGGCAGCGGTGACCGGAAAGAAGAGCGCTGCGGCGGCAGTCAGCACGGCGCCCCTGTGGCGCACGTACGAAACGCCGGCCAGCACCAGAAGCACGAACGAGAGGGCGTTCAGGTTAGCCGTCATGTCTGCTCTCACCTGCCGGTTCGCTGCTACGGCGATCGGTTCTCCGCACGCGACGAATAGTGCTCCGGCGACTTGCAGCTCTGCGGCGGCATGGGTAGAATCCGCGTGCGTCGCCAGTGTAATTCGTGCCGGGGGCATTCTGCAAATGGCCAGAGTTCCATTCCGCAGGACCGCACCGCTCATTGTCCTTCTGACAGACTTCGGGTCGCGGGACCACTACGTCGGCGTGATGAAGGGAGTCATTCACGGCATATGCCCCGAGGCGCGGGTCGTGGACCTCTCGCACAACGTGACGCCGCAGGACGTGACCGAGGCGGCCTTCGTGCTGTGCTCGGCCTACAGGTATTTCCCGGAGGAAACGGTTTTCGTCTGCGTGGTTGATCCGGGGGTAGGCGGCGAGCGGGCGATCGTATGTCTGCGCGCCAACGGGCAGGTCTTCCTCGCCCCCGACAACGGTCTGTTGAGTGTGGTTGCGAGGGAAAGCTCCCCGGAGGGCCTCTACGCGGTGGAAAAGGAGCAGTATTTCCTGGAGCGCGTCAGCACCACCTTTCACGGGCGTGACATCTTCGCTCCGGTGGCAGGGCACCTGTGCGCCGGCGTGGACCCCGAGGAACTGGGGCCGCCTCTGGCCCGCATCCGCGAATTGCGCCTGCCCCACCCCGTCAGGACCGCAGGCGGCATGCTCAAGGGCGAGGTGATCTACGTTGACCAGTTCGGCAACCTCATCACGAATATCAGCGACGGAACCCTCCAGACGACTTTTCGTTGTCCGCGCGAGCAGATCCAGGTCAGCGTCAAGTCCGAGAACATCCAGGGCATCGCCGGGACCTATTCAGAGGCCGATGAGGGGGAGCTGCTGGCCTTGATAGGCAGCAGCGGCTACGTGGAGGTGGCCTCGAACAAGGGCTCGGCCGCCGAGACGCTCGGCTGCAGCAAGGGATGCCCTGTGACGCTGAGCCGGGCCCCGGCCGGTCCCTGAGCGGCGAACGCGGCGCGAGCCTCCCGCCCGACGTAGCTCCTGCCGTTGGCGCGCTCGGCGAGGTCACGGCCAGTCGAGGTATCTCCAGCCCAGTTCCGTGAGGCCCTCGGCTTACTGATCGGCGGCGTAGCAGACCCGCAGGGCGGCTTGCACGAGGTCGCCGACGCCGGGCAAAAAGGCGCGCTCGAGCACCTCGGACTGCGGCGATATCGCGTCCACCGAGCCGACCCTCGCCACCGGCGCATCCAGGTAGTCGAAGGCCGCCTCCTGGATTTGGGCGGTGACCTCGCCGGTATAACTTCCCGTGCGGCAGGCCTGACTCCCCACAACGCACCGCCCGGTCTTGCGGACCGAAGCGACGATCGTCTCCAGGTCGAAGGGGATGAGCGTTCTGGCATCTATGAGCTCCGCCTCAACGCCGTGCTCGCGGACCAGAACGTCGGCCGCCTCGTCCATGAAACCGGCCACACAACCCCAGCAGACGATGGTAACGTCGGAGCCTTCCCGGCGGAGGGCGGCCTTGCCGAAAGGCACCAGGTAGTCTTCCCGCGGGACCTCGCCCCTCACGTTGTAAAGCTGCTGCGATTCCACGAAGACCACGGGGTTATCGTCGCGTATGGCTGTCTTGAGAAGCCCCTTCGCATCGTACGGCGTGGACGGATAGACGACCCGAAGCCCCGGGGTATGGCAGGAGTGTGATTCCAGGGCCTGGGAGTGTTGGCCGCCGTAGCCCTTGCCCGCGCCCGTGGAGGTTCGCACTACCAGGGGCACTCTGTTGCGCCCGCCGCTCATGTAGTGCCATTTGGCGGCCTGGTTATAGAGCTGATCGCCGGCCATGAACTCGAAATCGCTGTACATCAGCTCCACCACGGGCCTCAGGCCGGTCATCGCAGCGCCGACCCCGGTGCCGACAATGGCCGCCTCGCTGATGCTGGCGTTGAAGACGCGGGATCGCCCGAAGGTCTCCAGCAGGCCCTTGGTGACCTTGAATGCCCCGCCGTAATCGGCCACGTCCTCCCCGTAGAAGATCACACGGCTGTCGCGGAGCATCTCCTCGATCATGGCCTCCTTCAGCGCTTCTTTGAACGTGATGGTGCCGTTCTCGCGTTCGGGGAAGGGCGGATCCTGGAGGGTCTCGGCGTGCGCGAACTGGTCGGGCACCTCGTCGCAGCGCGTATCGGTGAACACGTACGTGGTGACTTCCTCGGGCGTCGGGTCAGCAGCCTGGCCGGCTCGCAGGGCCGCCGTCTCCTGACGCTCCGTGACGATCTGTTGAAGCTGCCGGATCTGCTCCTCGTCGGCGACACCGGCCTCCAGCACCTGCCTCTTGAACGTTTCGAGGGGATCCATGGCCTTCCAGGCGGCCTCTTCTTCCCTGGCCCGGTACTCATTGCGAGGGTCGCTGAGGCTGTGGCCCTGGTAGCGATAACAGATCAGCTCCCTCAGCACCGGTCCTCTGCCCTGCCGGGCGAGCCGGGCGGCGCGCAGTATGGAATCGCGGACCGCCAGCACGTCCATGCCGTTGACCACCTCGGCGTGCATCGCCTCGTGGTGGAAGCCGAGCGCCCGCCGCGCAAGCAGGTCAACCCCAGTGACTTCCCCGCGCTGCTGCCCGGTCATGCCGTATTGATTGTTCACTATCACGAAGATTATGGGAGTGCCGAAGGGCTCGTCGGCCAGTTCGTTGGTGAACTGGGCCATGGCGGCCATGTTCAGCGATTCCAGGACGACGCCGTTCGCATAGGCGCCGTCGCCTGCGAAGCACAGCACCACCCTGCCGTTCTTCTGGTAACGCGCGCTGTAGCCGGCGCCGGTGGCTATGGGCACGGAGCCGCCGACGATGGCGTTGGCCCCGAGGTGGCCGCTGCTGAAGTCGGCGATGTGCATGCCGCCGCCCCGCCCGCGGCAGTACCCGTCTGACTTGCCGAAGAGCTCGGCGGCGGTGCGGTAAATGTGCTCCCGCTTCGCAGCATCCCGCAGTGCCTCTCCCTGGAGCGACTGTGCTTGCCCGGTGCCCGTCCAGGCCCTCAGCGCCTCCTCCTCGCGGTCCCTGATGGCGAGATATCCCTTTGCGATTCCGTCGCCGTGGCCGCGGTGCGTACTGGTGATGTAGTCCTCGAGGCCGATGGCCGAGCAGGCGCCCACGCTTGTGGCCTCCTGGCCGATGGACAGATGCGTGGGCCCCCGGTACTGGAAATTCAGCTTCCGCAAGGGCTCGAATGCCTGCATCCGCAGAGCAAGGATCATTTCCTCGAAGGCACGGACGCTCATCATCCACTCCAGCATCTCGAGTGCTGCCTGCGAGGTGAGGGTGCCCGCTTCGATCTCGTCCTTGAGCGTGCGCTGGTACTGGAAGGCGGGGATAGGGGGGGATTCGAGCACCGTCGGTTCGAAGTCGGGCAAGACAGAGATTTCGCGAACCACGTTTTCTCCTCCAGGAATCCGCCGCGACGGCCGCAGACTGCATTGCCGTGCAGCGATGGACCAGGGGACCGAGCCGCTGCGGACCAGCCGAAACAGCAGCCTGGCGCGTACGGTGGGTTTATACAGGAACCACGGAGAACCTGCAATGCGCTGCAACGGGGGACCCCACACGCAGAGGACTCAGGCGCTTTTTCGGCGCTCTTCTTCGAGCAGGGGCCGTTCGCCCCGCACGACCTCCGGCACAACGATGTAGGTGCGCCCCTTGGGGCGCGAGGGAAGGTAGAACAGGGGCTCCAACATTATCTGCTCCAACGTCGAGCGCAGGCCCCTGGCGCCGGTTCCCTTGGCGGCGGCCACGCGGGCGATTTCAAGCAGGGCCTCCTCGGTAAAATCGAGCTGTGCGCCCTCGATTTCGAAGAACCTCTGGTACTGCCGTATCAGCGCATTGCGCGGCTCCCGCAGGATACGCACCAGTTCCCCATCCCCCAGCGGCAACAGAGGCGCAACCACCGGCAAGCGGCCCACCAGCTCCGGTATCAGGCCGAACTTGATGAGGTCGTCGTCGTTCACCAGTTGCAGCATCCTGCCGAGGCCCTCATTGCCGTCCGCCTCTTTGCGCCCTGTGCTGCCGAAACCGATCTGCTGCTGATTCGTGCGCTTCTTGACTATCTCCTCGATGCCGGTGAAGGTGCCCCCACAGATGAACAGGATGTTGGTAGTATCAATCTGGATATACTGTTCTTCCGGGTGTTTGCGTCCGGCGTGTGCAGGAACGTTCGCAGTGGTCCCCTCCAGCATCTTCAAGAGGGCTTGCTGCACGCCCTCCCCGCCGACGTCGCGCGTGATGCTGACGTTCTGATAGGTCTTGCCGATCTTGTCTATCTCGTCAACGTAGATGACCCCCTGCTGGGCCTGCTGGACGTCGAAGTCGGCGGCCTGAATCAACTTCAGGAGGACGTTCTCCACGTCCTCTCCAACGTAGCCTGCCTCGGTCAGGGTGGTGGCGTCCGCAATGGCGAACGGCACGTCCAGGGAACGGGCCAGGACCTTGGCAATGAGCGTCTTGCCACAACCGGAGGGGCCGAGCAGCAGGACGTTGCTCTTGTCCAGCTCCACGTCCTCCCCCACCTGGTGGGTGATGCGCTGGTAGTGATTGTGAACGGCGACGGCGACCGTCATCTTGGCGCGTTCCTGCCCGATTACGTACTCGTCCAGCGCTTCCTTGACCTCGGCGGGGGTGGGCACGCGTTCCAGGCGCCTGGACTGCGGCTCGATGAGCGCTTCCTGCCGCACGATCGAGTGACACAACTCCACGCACTCGTCGCAGATAAAGGTGTTGTTGCTGCCCTGAATGAGGCGGCGCACGTCCTCGTAGCTCTTGCCGCAGAACGAACAGGCCGCCTTATGGCCTTCGTGATGATGGTCATCGCCGGGCATGTTCACTGCTCCTCCACGATCGGCAGTTCAACCACGTGCGCTGCTCTGACCCCCCACTCCGAGGGGCCATTCGGGTTTGCTTTCACTCCTGTTGCCGGCCGGTCAGGATCTCGTCCACAATGCCGTATTCCTTCGCCTCCTCGGCCGACATGTAGAACTCTCTGTCGGTATCCTCGGTTATTCGTTCTATCGGCTGACCGGTGTGCTGGGCCAGGATCTGATTGATCCAGTTCTCCAGTTTGACCATTTCGTCGGCGTGGATGCTGATGTCGGCGGCCGTTCCCTCCATTCCACCCCAGGGCTGGTGCAGCATGACCCTGGCGTGGGGCAGGGCGAAACGCTTGCCCTTTGCCCCTCCTGCCAGCAACAGGGCTGCCATGCTGTATGCCTCGCCGACCACGTAGGTCTCCACCTCCGGCTGAACCAACTGCATCGTGTCGTAAATGGCCAGACCGCTGGTGATCAGGCCGCCCATCGAGTGGATGTAGAGGTGGATCTCCTGGTTCTTGTTCTCGTTTTGCAGGTAGAGCATCTGGGCGATAACCGTGTTGGCGACCACGTCATTGATGATGGAGGCGATGAATATGATCCGATCTTCCAGAAGCCGGGAGAAGATGTCGTAGCCTCTTTCCCCGTAAGCGGTCTTCTTCACCACCATGGGCACAATGCTGCTGTTCTGGGCTTCCGTAATGCCCTCCACTTGCCGCAAGCGTTCGATATCAGGTCCGTTTGCCATTCTCGGGCAGATTCCCAACGTTGGAATTATTACTGGTCGCTCGCCACTTCGAGCTGCTCGCCGGCCCCCAGCACCCCTCTGGCGAACTGTTCGGGGGCGACTTCCTCGAGCCTCGCGTTCTCCACCAGGAACCGTGTGGTTTTCTCTTCCCTCAGGTCGCTGCGCAGGAAATGCATCAGGTCGTTCTTTTCCATGTACCGCTCGGTCCGGCGCTCGGTCCATTCATGCGTGGCAGCCACTGCGCGCACCTGCTCCTGGACCTCAGAGTCAAGGACGTAGATGCGTTCCCTGTCGGCAATCTGCCGCAGGAGGAAACTGGCCTTGAGACCGCGCAGGGCCGCTTCGCGCGAGCGCTCGGCGTTCTGTTGCGCGAGATTCTCCGCCTCTTCCTGGGAGGAGCCGGATCGAAGGGCCCGGATCATCAGCTTTCTCTGTTCCTCCCTGGCGGCCCTTTCCACCATTGCCGGAGGCATCTCAACCGGGATGTTGTTCAGGAGGGTCTCGACCACACTGTAGCGGGTCGCCCTGTCTTTCTCTGCTTCCAGGCGGCTTTCCAGGCGTTGCCTCAGGAAGGAATGGATCTCCTCGATGTCCTTGAAATTAAGCTTCCTGGCGAGTTCGTCGTTTATTTCTGGGATCCTCTCCCTGTGGACGGCGCGGATCGCGAGGTTGAGCTTCAGGGGCTTGCCGGCGAGCGCCTTCAAGTCCTTATCTTGCAGCTCTTCCCCTTCCGGCAATTCGGCCTCGACCTGAAGCGTCTCGCCGACCTTTGCCTCCATGAGCGTTCCTTTAAGCCCTTCCACCAAGAACGGCCCGATCCGCCCATCTCGCGGGTGGAAGCCCAGTTCTTCTCTCCAGCGCGCCTCCTCGCCCGCCTCAGGCACCGTGCTTACTTCCGCTCTGACATAGTCATCCCAGTCTACGCCTCTGCTCTCAACCGGCTCCCAGCTCGCGAGCTGCCGGGCGAAACGGTCCGATTCCTCCCTGAACATCTCCTCGGTGACCTCAAGGCGGGGAACCTCAGCTCGGATGCCCTTGTACTGGGCCTCTTCCAGCTCGATGTCGGGCAGGACCTCGCATTTGAACTCGAACTCGGCCGGCTCACCCGCTTCCCATTCCATTTCTTCGACGTCGGGGAGCTCCGATCGCGTCACGACCGTCAGATCATTCTTCTCGACGGCCTCGTCGTAGCCTTCGCTGGCCACGGCGGTGAGGATCTCGTTCTTGATCCCCTCCGCGAACTTCCGCAACAGCAGCATCATCGGTGCCTTTCCCGCGCGAAAGCCCGGCAACTGTGTCTCCTCCTGGAGGCGGCGCAGCCGCTCTTCGTAACGCTGTTTCAGGTAATCGCCGTCCGCCTTGACGCGAATCGTGCACTCGCAGTTTCCCCCCCGGACAACGGTGGTGCGCACGCCCTTCTCGGCGCTCTCCCCCCCGTTCCCTTCGCCCTGTGGTGCGGACGCTTCCTTTTCCTCCGGCCCAGCCATGCCTTCGGTTCTCGCTCAGCAAGGGGACACCGACTGCAAGAATCTAATGCTGCAATCGCACGACAACAAGAAGCAGACACGCGCCTCCAACCCTTTCCACTGTACATCAGGAATCCGCGTGAAGTCAAGCGCCGCCATGCAGAATGGACCGTCACACATCCAAACCCGTTGTGCTGGTTCGGCTCAGGGAAAGGGGATATCGGTGGCCGCTTGCCCTTCGGAAAACCACCCGGCAGCAATATCCGGCCCGGTTCGAAAAGCTGCGCCCCGGACGGGGTGGGACTCTCGGGCCTGAGGCCCGGGCTCTCGCGCCTGCGCCGCACGTCAGCAGGATGTGCGCCGGTTGCGGGCCTGTGTAACAGGAGAGGCACGGCGCCTCATCGCCCGTCAGGGGGCCTGCCTGCGCAGACAGGCGCTCAGAGCGTGAAGGCGCCTTCGATGTGGGTAATCTGCGCAACGGTGCCACTGCGAGCGTAGCGGAGGGCCACCACGTCGAAGCGCAACACGACATCTTCCCCGTGAAGGTCCCGCAGACTCATGTATTGCTGAGCAGCGCGGATGAGCCGTTGCTGTTTGCGGCGAGTCACCGTGTAAAGAGGGTCCAGCCCCACCGGCTCAGTGCGGGACCTGACCTCCACGAAGGCCACCACTCCGCTCTTGAACACCACGAGGTCTATCTCGCCCTCGCGGCAGCGGAAATTCCGCTCCAGAATGCGGTAGCCTTTCTTCTTGAGAAAACGGGCGGCCTCCCCCTCGGCTCTGCGCCCGAGCCTGCGCTGAGGTGTCTCGCTGGTCTGCCCGCGGGCAAGGAGATGCTTCAGGCGCCCTCTGCCGCGCTCAAACAGGCTTGACAGGCCGCTTCGCAAGCTGCTGATGGGGCCCTGCGCTTTCATGTCGTCCTTGCACCGTAAAAAATACAGGCCGCGCGGGAAAGCAATCCTCTTTGTGGGAACAGTATCCCTGGCTGTCCGTTTCCAAGCAAGTCAAACGTTGGTCATCATCTGATGGGGGCAGCGCAGCCGAGAGGGCCACCCCGGTGCGGACCCTTACGTCCCCAAGCTCGTATCTCACCGCATTTCGACACAGGAATGGAATCTTGATGACAACACCCCTTCGTCTCTTTATACTACTGATTCATCAGGTGGGCAGTTTCGCGTCATCACAGGGGAAAAGGAGCGGTGGGTGGGTGAGCCCCCCTGAGTTGGCGGGCGGTGATGCCCGGGCTGCAATTCAAGGTCCCCGTTCAATCGCCACCGACCAGCATCCGGACTCGCGGAGAACCATCAGGTGGGCAGGCAGCGCAGAAGATACGTTTGCAGCCAGTGCGGCGCGTCTTTTCCCCGCTGGAGCGGCCGTTGCCCGAACTGCGAGGAGTGGGACACCCTCGAAGAGGCTCCTCAGGAACCGAGGCGCACGCGGGGCCGCATCGGCCCTGCGTCCAAAGGTCAGACTTACGCCCTCAGCGAAATCCCCGAGGAAGGCCACAATCGCATCCTGACCGGCATTGGGGAGTTCGATCGGGTCCTGGGGGGCGGGTTGCTGCCGGGCAGCACTGTCCTGCTCGGCGGGGATCCCGGAATCGGCAAGTCCACCATCTTGCTCCAGGCCCTCGGCCGCCTGGCCGGGCAGGGCGTGGGCTGCCTGTACGTGAGCTGTGAAGAATCACTGGGCCAGATACGACTGCGCTCCGAGCGATTCGGGCTCGCCCGCTCGCCGCTGCGCGTGGCGGCGGAGACCTCTCTGGAGGCAATAGCCGGGGTGCTGGCCGCTGAGGAGCCGCAGGTGGCGGTGGTGGACTCGATACAAATGGTGAGCCTCGAAGACATGGACTCGCCTGTGGGCAGTCTGAGCCAGCTCAAGACCTGCGCCAGCGAGCTGATCCGGCAGGCCAAGGCCGAAGGCTTTGCCCTGTTCCTCGTGGGACACATAACCAAACAGGGCGCGATTGCGGGCCCCAAAGCCCTCGAACACATGGTGGACACGGTGCTGTATTTCGAGAGCGAGCGCTTTCAGGCCCTGCGCATCCTGCGTGCCGCGAAGAACCGGTTCGGCTCCATCAACGAAATCGGCGTCTTCCAGATGGGGGAGGATGGGCTTCGGGACGTGGCGAATCCGAGCGAGCTGTTCCTGTCCGAGCGGGACGCCGGGGAAAGCGGCTCGGTCGTCACGGCGACTCTGGAGGGCAATCGCGCCCTGCTGGTGGAAATCCAGGCCCTGGTCGCCCCCAGCGCATACGGCACCCCCGAGCGCAAGGCGAGCGGCCTCGACTACCGCCGCTTCAGCATGCTGCTCTCGGTGCTGGAGCGCCGGGTTGGACTGAACCTCGCCCGTTGTGACGCCTTTGCGAACGTGGCCGGCGGAGTGCGCATTTTCGAGCCTGCGGCCGACCTGCCCATGGCGCTTGCCGTGATCTCGAGCAGCCGTGACCTCCCCTTCCCCTCCGAAGCCGTCGCAATCGGCGAAGTGGGGCTGGCGGGGGAGGTGCGGGCCGTCAGCCAGATGGACGCGCGCCTCAAGGAAGCTCAGAAACTCGGCTTCACCGAGGCACTCATTCCCAGCGGCAATCGCGCGTCGGAGGCGCACCTGTCCATCCGCCCCCAGCGCATCCGCCATCTCCGCGACGCCGTCAAGCTGCTGGAAAGGACTGGGGGATGAGCGAGTCCCTTGAGCGCCGGCGACCGAAAAAGCGTTGACTTTTCCCCGCCAGCCTGTATCCTTTTGTTCAACTCGGAGAAAGGAAATCCTTTGAATTCTGATGCAGGGTTCCGTTACATTGGGGGGCGGCTTCACTGCAACGACGTCTCGGCGGACGAAATCGCAGAGCGTTTCGGGACCCCGTGCTATCTGTACAGCGCCGGCCTGCTGCGGGAGAGATACTGTCGCATACGTGATGCCTTCGCACGGTGGGACGGCCTGGTCTGCTTCTCGGTGAAGTCGCTGAGCAACCTGGCCACACTTCGCCTGCTGGCGCAATGGGGCAGCGGGTTTGACGTGGTGAGCGGTGGTGAGCTCTATCGCGTCCTGGAGGCGGGCGGCGATCCGTCGAAGACCGTCTTTGCGGGCGTTGGCAAGACGGCCGCTGAGATCGAGTATGCGCTGCGAACCGGCGTGCGCATGCTCAACGTGGAGTCGGGGGAGGAATTGCGCGCGATTGACCGACTGGCGCGAGGGCTGGGCCGGAGGGCCACGGTGGCAATTCGCGTCAACCCGGACATTGACCCCGAGACGCACGAGAAAACCACCACCGGGAAAAAGGAAAACAAGTTCGGCGTCAGCATTGCCGGCAGCCGGAGACTGGCCGCCGAGGCCGCATCGCTCAGCGGCGTGGAACTGCGAGGGCTGCACGTGCACCTCGGCTCCCCGATCTACAGCCCCGAGCCCTACGTACACGCCCTGGAGAAGATATCGCGGCTCTGCACCGAGCTCCGGGCCGGGGGATGCCGCATGGAAACTGTAAACATAGGAGGCGGTTACTGCATCTCATACACCGGCGAGGACGTTCCGGGCCCGGAGGATTATGCCGCATCCTTGCAGGTTCTTCTTGAAAAACTGGATTGTCAGGTTATCATAGAGCCCGGCCGCTACCTTGCAGGGCCAAGCGGGCTGCTGTTGGTGCGTGTGCTGTATCGGAAGGAATCGGAGGACGGCAAGATATTCGTCGTCTGCGACGGTGGGATGAACGACCTGTTGAGGCCGAGCCTGTATGGAGCGTTTCACCGCGTGTGGCCCGCACACAGCCCGGGGGGAATGCCTCGGGTGATGAGGGCGGAAGACCGGCACTACAGCGGCTTCCGGACCGAACTGGTGGACGTTGTGGGTCCCGTGTGTGAAAGCGGCGATTTCTTTGCGAAAGATCGTCCCCTGCCGCCCGTGAAAGGAGGAGCGCTGCTGGCCATCTTCGATGCGGGCGCTTACGGATTTACGATGAGTTCGAACTACAACTCGCGCCCGCGTCCGCCCGAGGTGGTGGTGGACTCCTCGGAAGTGTTCCTGGCGCGGCGGCGGGAGACCTATGAGGATCTTCTGAGGGCGGAAAGGCAAGGGCCGTAGCGCCCGCGCGGGCGAGCGCGCGTCATGGGGCGCTCGGCTGGCCTGGCCGCAGCGTAGTGAGATAAGAAGAGCGGAGGTGTCTGCGAGGTGTGCGTTCTGAGCCAGACCATTTGAGTAAAGGAGAGACAAATGCTTGGGAAAGTGGCGCGGTTAGGTCTATGGCCGGCGCTGGGAGCGGTGATGATGCTCGCAATCCCTGTTTTGGCCCAGACCGTGGATCCGGAAATGGCCCTCTTCCAGCAGGGCGTTGAGCATTACAACAAGGGCGAGTACGCCGAGGCAAAGGACACGCTCGACGAGATGTTGTCCTTGAAGCCCAGTTCACAACTCGCCCTGCGGATGCGCCGGGATGCGGAGCTGGGGCTTTTTGCCCGAATGGTAGGCGAAGGAGACAGGGAGCTCGCTGCCACGGCGCAAAAAGTGATCGAAATGATGAATCAGGCCGTACGGGAGACAAAGCGGGAAGTGGCAGACCCTGAGAAGCTGCTGACCGACTTCCAAAGCCCCGACATGCATGCCTACCTCGCGGCGCGGTCTCTGATTGTCGGCCACGGAGCCTACTCGGTTCCATACCTGCTGCCATTCATGACGCGGCAGGGGGCCAGGAATCAGATGATCGCGGCCCGGACGATCTCCACGTTGACCGACATCGGCAGGGTAGCCAGCATGCCTCTGCTGGAGGCGCTGGCCAGCGAGGACGAAACGGTCAGGTTGAGAATCGCCGCGACACTCGGCCAGTTGGGCGACAAGCGGGCGGTGGCCTCCCTGCTGGGCATCTGCGAGGATCCGGAGGCATCGGAGGCCCTCGTGGAAGCGGCGAAGGAGGCGCTCAGCAGCATTACCGGCCTCAGCGTGGAGACCCTTGGTCCTGCCGTCCGAGAGTATGAAATCCTGGTCAGACACTACATCGCGGAAGAGGCGACCTCCGTGGGATACGTCTACGGCACGTGGCAGGCGGTATGGAGCTGGAAGCCTGAAGCGGAAAACCTGCGCGACAGGCTCTCCTACGAACTCGTGCCTACCTACCTCTACTACCAGCGGCAGGCCACCGAGTGTGCCCTCAAGGCGCTCAAGCTCGATCCTGGAAACGCCGAGCTCAAGAGTCTCCTGGTGACCGCCCTGTGCCGTCAGCTTCGGCTGACCCGCGCTCTTGCCCGGTTTGCGGAAAGCGAGCAGATCCGGCAGGACGCTGCGGCGAGGGCGGCTCAACTTGAGAAACGCGTGCCCGTGGTTTGCCACCTGTTTGACGCCGACCTCGTCGGCAAAGCGCTGCAGGAAGCTCTGGATCTGGGCGATGAGGACACGAGCCTCTACCTCGTGAAGGTCCTTGGCACGAAGGCCGGCCTGGAGGCCGGGGAAGGTGCCCAGGCCCTGATGGCCGCCCTCGACTTCCCTGATAAGGACGTGCGCTACCAGGCGAGCGTCGAGATCGTCAAGGCATTTCCGGACGGAGCGCTCGGAAACCCGGAGAAGGTCATGCAGGTCCTTTCGGGGGCGCTGAACCCGGCGAGAACCCGGCTGATCCCCTCGTTAGGGGCCCGGGCCGCAGAAGAGGTGCAGATCATCCCCCAGAGCGAGCGGGCTGAGACCATCCTGCTGGCTGCCACGACCCTCGCGGCCGTCAATCCGCGGACGACTGAATACCCCCTGGGGATAGCCGAGCCCCCCCTCATCGCGGCGCTCACAGGTTACGGGGAATCGGTCAGCCTGGCTGCGGTCGAGAACCTGAAGCGCTTCGGCTCGACCGATGCAATTGGTCCCCTCGCAAAGCTGGTCTCGGGCGAGGAGACTTCCCCCGAGCTGAAGGCAAGCGCCTGTCACGCCATAGCGGCTGTGGTCGCCCGCACGAGCCAGGAGCTGCCCGCCGAGACGGTGGAGGTGCTCAATACTGCCCTCCAGAGCGAGGTCCAGGCAGTTCGGGAGGCCGCCGCCGAAGCCATAGGGGTGGCCGGCGTCACGGAGGGTGAGATCCTCGGCCTGGTAGAGACATACGCTTCAGGGGGCGAATAGGCGGTCAGTGCCGCCTCGCAAGTGCCTACTTCGCCGAAGTAGGCACTGCGGAGGATGGGTCGGCTTACGAAGGCTGGAAGCGCGGAGCCGCGGAGAAGTGGCGGCGAGCCTCTTCTGCGTCGGCTGCCGCTCCGTATCTACGTGTCCGCTCGTTAGGCCGGAGCCCGGATCACACCACACAAGGGGAAATGCCATGCTGAAATCCATCAGCGTCTGGGCGCTGAAAGACAACGAGACTCGCCCGGCGCAATCACTGTTCGCCGAGGCGAAGGGGCACGGATTCGACGGTATCGAGCCTGCGGTTGGAGCCGCCGGGATTCTGACGCCCGAGACGAGCGAATCCGAATGCGCCGGCCTCCTGCGGGTGGCCCAACAGGAGGGCATCGCAATCTCGAGTCTGGCCAGCGGCCTGGGCTGGGACTACCCGCTCTCCGACCAGGACCTGGAGGTGCGCAACAGAGGGATCGAGATCCAGAAGAGCGCCCTGCGCATTGCCGGCTGGCTCGGAGTCGAGTGCCTGCTGGTGATCCCGGGGCAGGTTTCGGGATTCGACTCCACGGGCCCGGACCATGTGCCCTACGACGTGACCTGTGAGAACATGCGCGCCAGCATCTCAGAGCTCATCCCGACGGCCGAAGAAGCCGGGGTCAAGATCGGCATCGAGAATGTCTGGAACAAGGTCCTGCTCAGCCCCCTGGAGATGAGGGATTTCATAGACAGCTTCGCATCGCCCTGGGTGGCCTCGTATCTGGACGTGGGCAACATGATCGTAACCGGCTATGCAGAGGACTGGGTGAAGGTTCTGGGGGCGCGGGTCGCCGGCGTGCACTTCAAGGATTTCAAGCGGGAGGTAGGCACGCTTGACGGTTTCTGTGACCTGCTGGAGGGGGACGTGAACTACCCGGCGGTCATGGCGGGACTGCGCGAGGCGGGCTACGACGGGCCGTGGGTGGCGGAATTCTTCGCGCTGGATTCGGAAGGTCTTGAGAAGGTGTCTGGGGCCGTGGATGAGATCCTTGCCATGTGAAAGGGCGGCCATCCGGCAGATTCACTTGACAGTGGCACGTTTCTTGTTAGAATCAACATGTGCGTTGGCTGGCGATTGAGCTATGATGACTTCCCTTGCGCAGAAGAAACGAGTATGGCCGAAAAAATCCGCATCAGAATGGAAGCCTATGATCACCGGTTGCTGGACCGCTCGGTGAGGGACATCGTGAACGCGGCCACCCGGAGCGGGGCGAAGGTGAAGGGCCCTGTTCCCTTGCCCACCCGCATCGAGCGCTATACCGTGCTCAGATCGCCGCATGTGGACAAGAGGTCCCGCGAGCAGTTTGAAATACGAACGCACAAGAGGTTGATTGACATCATTGATCCGACGATCCCGACTGTTGACGCCTTGAACAGCCTGAAGATTCCGGCCGGCGTGGAGATCAAAATCAAGGTGTAACCGGCGGGGCCCGAAGGGGGCCGTAGGGGCCCCAGCAGACGGCCGCATACGAAGGTTGCGCGACTGATTGCGGCGCGGCCGGACCGCCTCTTCCAGCAAGCATTTCCCGGGGCGCATGTTCCAATGCGCCCGATTTCACCGCTCTCTGGGAGCGAGAAACCAGGCGAAGGAGGAATCTGTTTGCTGACCGGTGAGGGGCACTGAAACGCCGAGTCCCTGCGCGGCATGGAAGGTGGTGCAGCAGGGTACCGAACGGAGCGCGCGAAGCATGACTAAGGCCTTGTTGGGCAAAAAGATAGGAATGACGCAGATTTTCGACGAGGCCGGTGTGCTCGTTCCCGTCACCGTGCTGCAGGTGGGCCCTTGTTTCGTCGTGCAAGTCAAGAACGACCGCGAAGGCTCCTGTAAGGCAGTCCAGATCGGGTTCGACGAAAGGAAAAGAAAGAATACCCCCAGGCCCCAGCTCGGGCATTTCGACAAGGCTCGAGTTGACCCGAGGCGGGTGTTGCGGGACGTGGAGCCCGAGGATGGGGCGGAACTGGAGCCGGGACAGAGCCTGGGGGCTGAGGTGTTCTCCGGCATCGAGTTCGTGGATGTCACGGGCATCAGCAAGGGGCGGGGTTTTGCCGGTGTAATCAAGAGGCATGGGTTCCACGGTGGACCGGCGTCCCACGGCTCCCAGACGCACAGGCGCCCGGGCTCTATCGGTCCCGGGACCTCTCCCGGACGGGTATTCAAGGGAAAGAAGCTGCCCGGCCACATGGGCGCCGAACGGGTAACGGTTCGCAACCTGCGGGTCGCGAGGGTAGAGGAGGGCCGGAACCTGATCCTGGTAAGGGGGGCCGTCCCGGGGCACAATGGCGGATACGTGCTCGTCCGGAAGACAAAAGCTGTCCACGCGAAAGGCTAGTTCGAACGAAGCGCCGGGCTTTCGAACAGGAAAAGAGATGATAAGGGTGCCGGTTTACAGCATGGATGGCGGGCTCGTCGAGGAGATGGAGGTGGAGGAGTCTTACCTCGGCGGCAGGGTCAATAGGGACGTCCTGCGCCAGGCCATCGTTACGTATGAGGCCAATCAGCGCCGCGGCACCGCCAAGACCAAGACACGGTCCGAAGTAAGCTACTCTAACAAGAAGCCATGGCGTCAGAAACACACCGGCAGGGCACGCGCGGGAACCCGTGCCAGCCCCCTCTGGGTGGGCGGAGGCACCACCTTCGGCCCCGTGCCGCGGGATTTCTCCAAGAAGCTCAACAAGAAGATGCGCCGCAAAGCCCTCGCCTCGGCCCTGCTGGCAAAGCTGCAGGCCGGCGAGATCAAGGTCCTGGACGGCCTCGAGATCCTCGAACCCAAGACCAGGGAAATGGTTCGCATCGTCAGGAACCTCGGAGTCAACAGGACGTTCCTGATAGTGCTGCCCCGGCACGACGCCCTGCTGTGGCGCTGCACCCGGAACATACCGGGGGCCGCCATGATGAACGTCCGCGAACTGAACCCTTACCAGGTTCTGCGCGCCCGGGAAATCATCTTTACCAGGGAGGCTTTCGACCAGTTGCTCGGTGCCGCTCGGGAGGCAGCTGCCTCAGCACCAGCGCCCGGGGCTCCGCCTGCGGAAGGTGAATGAAGATGGATGTCCACCAGGTCATCAAGAGGCCCCTGCACAGCGAGAAAAGCGTGGCGGCCATAGGCACGAGCAACCAGTACCACTTCGAGGTGGATCGGCGAGCGGGCAAGAGAGACGTCCGTCAGGCTATCGAAGATATGTTCCCCAACGTCCATGTGCTGAAGGTCAACACCCTGTGGATGCGAGGCAAGCCGCGGCGGAGGGGTTACACCCGCGGGCGCACCAAGGACCGCAAGAAAGCCATCGTGAAGTTGAAAGAGGGCGAGAGCATTGACATCGGCTATTGAGAGAGCCGAAAGGATAGGGAGGGAGTAAGGCCGTGGCGCTGAAACTCTACAAACCGACTACTCCGGCCCGCAGGGGCATGACCGGCAGTGGGTTCTCCGAAATAACGCAGAGCAAGCCGGAGAAGTCCCTGCTGCGGCCCCTGAAGAGAACCGGCGGGCGCAACGGCCAGGGCAGAATGACCGCCCGGCACCGTGGCGGCGGACACAAGAGGCGTTACCGCCTCATAGACTTCCGGCGCCGCGATAAGGACGGCGTCCCGGCGACCGTTCAGTCCATACAGTACGACCCGAACCGCACCACCCGCATCGCCCTGGTGCAGTACAGCGACGGGGAGAGGCGCTATGTTCTGGCTCCGGCCGGACTGAAGGTCGGGGATACGGTGCTCAATGGCGACAAGGTGGAGCCGCGCACGGGCAATTGCATGAACCTCATGAGCGTGCCGCTGGGGCTGTTCGTTCACAATGTGGAGCTCAAGCCGGGCGGAGGAGGCAAGATCGTGCGCAGCGCCGGCACTTCAGCTCAGGTGAGCGCCCGGGAAGGCAAGTACGTGCATCTGATCATGCCCAGCGGCGAAGTGCGGCGTGTCCTCGGCTCGTGTCGTGGCACGATAGGACAGCTCAGCAACATCGAACACGAAGCGGAGAACCTCGGCAAGGCAGGGCGCAGCCGCTGGCTCGGCCGACGCCCCAAGGTGCGGGGGAAAGCCATGAATCCCGTCGCTCATCCGATGGGCGGCGGCGAGGGCCGAAGCAATGGCGGCCGCCACCCCTGTTCCCGCACCGGCCTGCTGGCCAAGGGAGGGAAAACCAGAAACCCCCGCAAGTACAGCAATCGTCTCATCCTCAGAAGGAGGAAATAGGGCAGCCGTGAGCCGATCCCTTAAGAAAGGTCCGTACGTGGACGAGAAGCTGCTGAAGAAAGTCCTCATGCAGAAGGACACGGGCGATCGTGAGCCTCTGAAGACCTGGGCTCGCGCCTGCATGATAGTCCCTGACTTCGTCGGACATGCCTTTCACGTGCACAACGGAAGGAGGTTCGAGAGGGTCTTCGTCACAGAAGACATGGTGGGACACAGGCTCGGGGAGTTCGCCCCGACCCGCACCTTCAGGGGCCACGGGGGCCGCCGGAGGGCCGCGGAGGAAGGGCGCAGCACTCGATCCTGACGCCGAGGCTTGGCTGCCGCTTGCATTGTGGAGATGCAAATGGAATTCACGGCGAGATATCAATACGCCAGTATCTCCCCGCGCAAGGTCAAGAACATGGCCAACCTGATACGCGGCAAACACGTCAACGATGCCCTACAGATGCTGCGCATGAGCAACGAGAGGGCAGCGTACATCCTGGACAAGGTGCTGCGCTCGGCCGTGGCTAATGCGGACGAGAGCCTGGAAGCGGACATGGAGAACCTCCGGATCAAGGAGAGCCGTGTGGACTGCGCCCCGACGCGCAAGAAGTCGCGATTCAGGGCGAGAGGCCGGACGACGGTGGAGCGCTGCCGTGCCAGTCACATAAGCATCGTGCTTGAGGACGGACAATAGGGGCAGAGGAGGAGTCATGGGACAGAAAGTTTGCCCGACAGGGCTGAGAATTGGCATTACCGAAAACTGGCGGTCCCGTTGGTACGCCACAAAGGACAAGTTCGGCGATTTCGTGGTCGAGGATGAGAAGATTCGTCGGTTCATCAAGAAGAACTATTATTTCGCAGGCGTGCCCAAGATAGAGATCGAGAGGACGCGCGAGCAGTTGCGGGTGATTGTTCACAGCGCGAGGCCGGGACTGTTGATCGGTCGCAAAGGTGTCGAGGTGGAGCGGCTCAAGTTGGACCTGGAGGACCTCACGGGGCGAACCGTGGACATCAGCGTGGAGGAGGTGCGCCAGCCTGAACTGAGCGCGCAGCTCGTGGCTGAAAACGTCGCGCAGCAACTGCTGCGGCGCTCCTCATTCCGACAAACCATCAAGAAGGTCGCCGACATGACGATGGACGCGGGCGCCGAAGGGGCCCACATCAAGATCGCCGGTCGCCTCGGCGGCTCTGAAATGTCGAGAAAGGCAG
Source organism: Candidatus Brocadiaceae bacterium (assembly GCA_030615435.1). Lineage (GTDB taxonomy): Bacteria > Planctomycetota > Brocadiia > SM23-32 > SM23-32 > JAUWZH01. The sequence goes on from JAUWZH010000003.1 coordinate 24,239, forward strand.
ACGTCATCCGCGGGAGCATACCTCTGAACACCCTCATCGCGAAGGTGGACTACGGTTTCGCCGCGGCTCAGACCAAATACGGAACCATCGGCGTGAAGGTCTGGATCAACACGGGCAAGATACCCCCTGGGACGAAGATGCCGGAGGGCCCGCAAGATGCCGCAGATGCCTAAGAGAGTGAAGTACCGCAAGTCCCAGCGGGGCAAGATCCGCGGCGCAGCCAGCCGGGGCAACCGTGTGAGCTTCGGGGAGTTCGGCCTGCAAGCACTGGGAAAGGGTTGGCTCGGCTCCCACCAGATCGAGGCCGCCCGGGTCGCCATCGGGCATTACCTGCGGGACGAGGGCAAGCTCACCATCCGCGTATTCCCGCATAAGAGCGTAACGGCGACGCCCGCAGAGACGCGCATGGGCACCGGCAAGGGAGAGCCCGTGGACTGGGTGGCGGTGGTGAAAGCAGGAACCGTAATTTTCGAGCTCGGCGGAGTGCCCGAAGAACTCGCCAGGGAAGCCTTCGCCCGGGCTTCGCACAGGATTGCCGTGAAGACGAGGATGGTGCGGCGGAGACTGAGGGTATGAAGGCAAGTGAACTGAGGGGACGGAACCCTGGCGATCTGCGCCAGGAGCTGCACGGGCTGCGCCGCCAACTGTTCGATCTGAGGTTCCAGTGGCAGGCGGAGGAAAACCCCGATATGTCCCAGGCCTGCAAGCTGAGGCGGGACATCGCCAGAATCCTCACCGTTCTGCGAGAGGTGGAACTCGCCTCCGCCGGAGCGGAGCGCCCCGAGGCTCAGGAGCCCGCCTTCGGGCAGAATCAGCGAGCAAGTGGGTGAGAGCAAGATGAAAAGAAGAGCACGAGGCGTCGTTGCCAGCGACAGGATGGACAAGACCCTCACCGTGACCGTGGAGAAGATCAAGCGGCATCGCCGTTACGGCAAGTACGTGAGGCGCCGGTCAACCTTCAAGGCGCACGATCCGCACAACGACGCCCGAGCGGGAGACCTCGTTGAAATCGAAGAGACCCGTCCGCTTTCCAAAACCAAGTCCTGGAGACTCGTGCGAATCCTGCGACGTAGCACCAGGCTGGAAGCCGCAACGCAGCAGGAAGCCCCGGCAGGAGCCGAGGAGGAACTCGCCCAGGGATAATGGAGCTTCACTGACCCTTGGCAGCACTGGCGATCATCATGATAATGGAACAGACAGTGTTGGATGTTGCAGATAACACCGGGGCCAAAACGGTGAGGTGCTTCAAGGTGTTGGGGGGCACGCGGCGGCGATATGCCCGCGTCGGCGACGTGGTCGTGGGCAGCGTGCAGAAAGCCATCCCGGGCAGCGAAGTAAAGCAGGGGGAAGTGGTGCGCGGGGTGATCGTGCGAACCAAATCGGTCATACGCCGCACCGACGGAAGCTACGTGCGATTTGACCGCAACGCGATCGTCCTGCTCCTGCCGGACGGCAACCCGAGAGGCACGCGCATATTGGGAGCCGTACCCAGAGAGCTGCGTCAGAAGAACTTCATGAGAATCGTCAGCCTCGCAGCCGAAGTCGTCTGAGCATTCGTCGGAGGAGCAACAACAATGGGTGCAAAACTCCGGGTTCGGCGCGACGACATGGTGGAAGTGATAACTGGAAACTACAAGGGCGTGCGCGGCCGGATCTTGAGTGCCCGGCCCAGGGAAGGCAAGGTCGTGGTGGAAGGGGTCGGTATGGTCTGGAAGCACGTCAAGCCAACCCGACAACATCCGCGCGGCGGGCGCATCGAGCGGGAAGCGCCCATCCAGGCATCGAACGTGATGCTGCTTTGCCAGAACAAGGAATGCGAGCGCTATGACCGGCCCGTTCGCATACGGATGCTCCTGAGTCCCGACCGCTCGAAGAGCCGCGTCTGCACGAAGTGCGGCAGGGCAATCGTTACGGAGGAATAGGGACCCCGAGATGCTGGGCGTGAGGGCAGAAAACGGGCAGAGCGATGAGTGAGGATACCCAGATTCAGGTGTAGCCGGTGAGCGAACCTCGCCTGCTGACGCGGTTCCGTCAGGAAACCGTGGCGCAGTTGATGAAGCGCCTTGGCCTGGAGAATGCCCTCGCCGTGCCGGCCTTGAGCAAGATAGCGCTCAACATCGGCGTCGGCAGCGCAAAGGACGACGAGAAGGTTCTGAAAGAAGCCTGCTTGGTGCTCAGCACCGCCTCGGGTCAGAAAGCGATCACCACCATTGCGCGCAAGAGCGTTGCCGGTTTCGCCCTGCGGGCCGGTGCGACGATCGGGTGCAAGGTAACGCTGCGACGCCGGCGGATGTACGAGTTCCTGGATCGCCTCATCAGCGTCGTGCTGCCCCGCATCCGGGACTTCAGAGGACTCTCCACCGACTCCTTCGACGGACATGGGAATTACAGCCTCGGCATCCGTGAGCACTTCGTGTTCCCGGAGATGGACCCGGACGCAGTGGACAATGTTTACGGGATGGACGTTACGATCTGCACTACGGCAAGGACAGACCCCGAAGCGCTGGAGCTGCTCTCGCTGCTCGGCATGCCGTTCCGGCGGTAGGAGCACTGCGGCACCAAAAGCTGGGAGATTGAGGGTCCCATATGGCTCGCAAAGCACTGGTAGTCAGGGCCGAGCGGAAGCCCAAGTTCTCCACACGTGGGCGGAACCGCTGCAAGCTCTGTGGACGACCGCGCGGTTACATGAGGAAATTCAAGATATGTCGCATCTGCTTCCGAAACCTGGCCAGCCGCGGCAGGATTCCGGGCGTGCGGAAGGCAAGTTGGTAGGGGCGGCCCCGCTTCCGGCGTGCTTTGGAGCCGGCAGCAGGTTGTCCTCAGCACAAGAGGTGAATCGGAGATGATGACCGATCCCATTGCAGACATGCTCACGCGCATTCGGAACGCGCTGATGGCACGGCACAAGACCGTCGAGATGCCCTCTTCCAGGGAAAAGGAAGGTATCGCAGATGTCTTGAAAACTGAGGGATATATCGAAGAGTTCCGGGTGGCTGCGCAAGGCCCCCACAGGCTCCTGAAGCTTTACCTCAAGTACGGTCCCCTCGGCGAAGAGGTCATCCGGAGAATCGAACGCGTGTCCAGCCCGGGCAGGAGGATTTATCGCTCCGTGCAGGACATCCCGCGCGTGCAGAACGGCCTCGGCATAGCCGTCGTCTCCACCAGCCGCGGCATCCTCAGCGATCGAGAGTGCCGAAAGCTGAACGTGGGCGGCGAAGTGCTCTGCACGGTGCTTTGATCCGACGCGAATAGTGCGGCGAGAGGGAATGCAGGGCTCGAATCGGAAGGGAAAAAGAGAATGTCCAACATGAGAAAGCCCGTTCCCGTTCCCGAGGGAGTGGAGGTCGAGGTGGCGGCCCATCGCCTCAAGGTGGAGGGCCCACTCGGGGAACTCGAACATGGCATCCCCGACGCACTGGAGATTCACTACGACACTGAGAAACGCCTCATCTCCGTGAGCCGCCGCAGCGACGACCGACAGTCACGCTCCCTGCACGGGCTCTATCGCACCATTGCGGCCAACATGGTGGAGGGAGTTGCCAGAGGCTTCCAGAAGAACCTGGAGATCCACGGCATGGGATACAACGTCGCCGTGCGGAGCAACACGGTCGTCTTGCAGATCGGATTCTGCCACGCGGTGGTTGTGGACATCCCCGAAGGCATCCAGGTTGAAGTGGAACAAGGGGCGGCCCAACCGGACAATCCGGCCAGGCTGACGGTCAAAGGACGCGACAAGGAACAGGTGGGGCAGTTCGCCGCAGAACTCAGGGCCATCCGCCCCCCCGAGCCTTACAAGGGCAAAGGCATTCGATACGGCGGCGAACACGTCCGACGCAAGGCAGGCAAGGCGTTCGCCGGGCTGGAGTAAGGACGGCCGGCCACAGCGATGCTGGAGTTGCTACAGAATGGATCC
>JAUWZH010000278.1 GCA_030615435.1 Candidatus Brocadiaceae bacterium
GGTACGGGCGGGCTGCCCGCAGCGGCCCCGGACATTCTCACAGGCCAGGGATCGGCTGACCACACGGGAGCAGAGATCCTGCCGAACTGGGAAGTATATGTTGTCGAAGAGCAATCCTATGACTCTGAGACATTGCATATCGCGGAAACTATTGGGTGGTTTGCGTTCGTGGGTTGTGCCGAGGATGTGCCGTGCTTTGTGGCGGACATGCAGACCTGCAATGGCCCCAACACAGCGAGCCTGTGGTGCGAGTCAGCCGAACCAGGATTGACGACTGCCAACATCCAGATGACAGCAGACCGGGAGGCCGCGGCCGTGTACGCCTCTGGAGGTGTGGGACCCTGACCGCATTCGAAGAGGCAGAGCTGTCGTTGGGCAACAGGGGCTGGCAGCTGGTGTCGTTCGCGGCGGAGCAGGGTGGCGCGACCTACTTCTCCTAGCCCAAGTTCGGCAGTTATTGTCGTAAGTTGTTGCTGTGCAAGGACCGCACCTCGAAAGTTTTCACTACAGTTCCCTCACCTTTATCGACGCCAAGAGCAGCTGGACGGTTGTGATAATCCTGGGATACCTTGTCGCGCTCGCCTACACGGGGCTGCGCTTGCCAGAGGGAAGTTCAGGCCTTCGGCCATTCTGTTCGGGGCCACGATAATCGGTTGCTCGATTGCACTGCCGCTCGTGGTTGGCTTCGGGCTGAAAGGCATGGGCGTCGCTGTTCCCTGGCGGCCGCCGGCAGGAAGTTTAGGCGGCGCCATTGTGGGCAATTGGCTGTTTCTTGCCGTTCTGATTCTGACCGCTTACGGCTTGGGCAGGCTTGCATTATATACAATTCCAAGAAGACGCGCCGTCGACTCATTGCCTCCAGCTCGTCCGCCCAACGATCTCAGCAGTCTACGTTATGCCTTCAGGTGGAAATGAGTTTCAGATGAACAAGACCTGACCTCGAATCGAAGAGACGTTCAGGACGGTATCGGAAGATCTTTATGTCAAGGATTCAGGAAGGCTTTGGGTTGAATTTGGGATCACGGCCAGTCCCAACCATCCCCAATGGTTTGTGCTGTCTCCCGTTGATTTCCGCTCTCGAAATCGCCGCAACAGTCAGCCGCAATCTGGCAGTCTTTTCGCCGATATTCATCAATGCCTTGTTTCCTCGGGCCTCCCTGCGAGGCTGCGTAGGCTGAAAACAAGTCCTGCGAACAACAATCCTACACCCCCCAACACAACCGCCTTGTTCGGAAACTTGACTCGGAAAACGTACTCCGGATAGTCCGTGTTAATCCGGTCATCTACATCCTTTCTTTGCACGGTGAACGAGCCGCCTGGCCCAACGGTGCAGAGGAGATAATGATAGGGAAGGATTGGCTCGTCTCGCTCCGCGCCCGCTCCTCCCGTTATGAACACAGGTACGCCTGCGACCTTATCCTCCAAACAGGAATGTATGTGACTGGCAAAGACCGCGGTAACGCTGTGCTTGTTCAATACTCTTATGAGGTCCTCCGCCCCTTCTTTCAGGCCGCACGAGCGTCCAGGCCGGGGATCGCGAGGGGGGACGTGCATATAGACGAAACACGCCTCGAATTGGTTTCGAAACCGCGCCAGAGTCTGATCGAGCCAGTCGAGGTCCTGTGTGCTGCAACACTTGGTTGAGGTATCCAGGGCCATGAACAACGCATTGGCGTAAGCGAACCAGTAGCGGCGCGGCCCGAAAGCTCTGCCGTAAAGTCGGTAACGCATCCGGGCGTCTTCGGCTTCCCAATTCACGTCATGGTTCCCGGGAACGGCACAGAATGGCACGGTGATATTTTGCTCGCCCAGTTCATGGAGTACCCACTCAAACTGGCGGGGGCTACAGCGCCTCACAATATCACCTGTATGCAGGATAAGGCTCACGTCATCGGCTCTTATCCGGGCCAGGATTTCTTCGAAAACTGCCTGGTTGCCTCTGCTGTCACCGACCACAGCGAAGCGGAACGGAACAACTCCTTCCATCACTTCACCCGCAGGGGGCAACATGGAAGGCGGGAACTCGTCCGTGATGACCAACCAGATGAAATGGCTTCCGAACAGCACCAGGGCAGCACTGAAGCAATATAGCGCCCTGCGGGGCAGACTTCTGATCGTTTCTGTGAGCGTTTTGTTCGCTCCCTGCGCCTGTTCCGTCGCCACGTTCGTATTCCTCTGCATGGCTGTACCTCAGTTAAAGCTGCTGACTTGAGAAAGAGATGCCGGTAATCCGTCACTCTCCATGCTTTTCGACGGCCTCACACCCCGAAGAAGGAACATGAGCCGATGCCCGACCCCCTCCTTATAAACGAAATGAGGTTGCAATTTCTCGGGGGGGAGGGCTTTTTCGATGTATCTCCCATCCGCGATGACAAGGACATCCGGCGCTTTAGGGGCCTCCTTGAGTTCTGATTCAGTCTTAATCTTCGACATGTTGACAATGCCTGTATAGAGGTTGCAAAGCCCCGAGAAGTCGTTCCTGTACGTGTAGACGCACGTTGCGGCGCAGGCATGTTTCCTGAGTTCAGCAGCGAACGCTCTTCCGGATTTGAACGTATTAACAGCGGGCATGATAACCAAACCCAGAGGCGGGGACAACAGCAACGGGGCACCAGCGAGCGTACAGGCCATCTGGATCCTGTTCTTCGCCGCGCCCAGAAGTGCCGCCAGGCACAACCCGAGCGGCGGCGCGAACAGAACTGCTGCCACCGCCATTTGCACCGGAGACAGGAATGGCAAAATCGCCTCGACCTGGACATCATACGCGGGGAGCCGGCTTACTATCTTTCCGCTCGCCGCCACAGACGCTATGAGGCCCGTGGCCAAAAGGCCCAGCAGCCCGCACGAGCCAGCGATCACCTTGCGATCGGCGTTGCACCTTCGGCCTGTGGGACGTGACGGATGGGTTTCACCCGCAGGACATGGACAGCCATGGCGTCGCTTGTGTCCGTCGAAAGGTAGGCGCGCAGGATGACGTTCGTCCAGGGAAGCGAGTCAGGCAGTTTCACCTGTGCCTCGAAGCGGCCCCGAGCTGCCTTAAACTCCACTTCGGCGAGCACGAACCGATTGGCGCGCCTGTGATTGGCCATCATTCGCTGGTTGCGCTCGGCGGTCTCGTCGGCCGGCGGCAACGGCTCCAGATTCGTCGGCAGCGACGTGATGGGCCTCTCGAGGGTCAGGCGGCCCTTCGAGCCGATCAGGGCCGGCGGGGCCGTGCCCTTTACGGTGAGGGTGGCCCCCGGCCTTACTTCGCCTTCAACAGTGAGCGGGAACTCGACCGGCCCTTGGGGGAGACGAAGGCCTGGGTCACCCAGGAGGACGAACATCTCGAGGTGCTCAAGCCGCTGGATAGCCTGTGGTGTCTGGGGATCCCCGTCCACTGCGTCGAGCATGCGGAACACAAGCGGGTTCATCGGGCCAACGGCGAGCTGCCTTTTCATGTTGAGCCAGATCATGCCCAGACGATCGGGCGCCTTGCCTCCTTGGAGGCTCTTGAGCAGGCCCCTTGCCATCAGTGTGGTCATGGCGGCGCAGCGCCCGTGTGCGCCCATGACTGCAACTGGTCCGCGCGGGTTCCGCATGGCATGGACGCCGTAGCCTTCTTTGCCTGTGAGCTGACACCCGCTGCACCCAAACGTCGCGAACACGC
>JAUWZH010000047.1 GCA_030615435.1 Candidatus Brocadiaceae bacterium
CTGGAGGGCAATGCGTGCCACGTGTCCGTTCGTGAGGCAGTGCCCCTTGCGCCCGTTGATTTCCAGCAGCACACCTTTGCTCGCTGCCAGGGCGACGTCGTCCGCGGTGATGAGCCCCGGATGGGCCAGCACGTCGGCGCCGGCTTCGATGGCGGCGCGGTTGGTGCCTTCCTGCACGGGCTCGTCAATGGTCTCTCCGTGAACCAGCACCACGAGGGCGCCGAGTTTGCGGGCGTTCGCGACGAGCTCGCCGATCAACTCGGGAGGCACGTGGGTCAGCTCGCAGCCGGGCAGGATTCTCATGTCCCCGTAATGCCCCCGCACCGCCTCGCAAAAGGCACACGTGCTGCGGAGCACTTCCTCGAGGTTCGCGTGGTCACAGTGGTCGCTGATTACCACCCCGTGGTAGCCCTGGTGCTGGCAGCGGCGCGCCAGCTCTGCAAGGCCCAGCACTCCGTCGCTGTTGTAGCTGTGCGTGTGGAGGTCGTACACGGTCTGCATGCTCCATCGTCAGGGGCAAGAGCAATCGCGATAGCGGCCGTCGGCGCCCGCTCACTCCCGGGCGGGGCTGAGGTATTTTACAGGAAGGCGCCAGCCTCGTGAAAGGACCTGCTGCGCCCTACATATCCGGCATGAGGTGAGCGATGCTTCCGCGGTCGAGGGCGCGCCAGTTTCTGATTTCGTAACGATTGCCGTCCACATCCTTGACGAGCATGCGGCTGCCGCCTATCTTGCGCACGTTGCGGCGGGGATCGCGCACCTCGAAGACGCGCGCGCCCTTGTCGGTCTTGACCGTCCAGGTCTTCACAGCGAGGTTTTCCTCCGTACTGATGATGGCTTCGATGGAGGGCATGAAGTAGGCTTTGTCGAGCTCCTCGCGCAGGACCCTTCGGGACTCTTTGTCCAGGGAGTCCGCCTGCTTCATGACACCGATTTCCTCCCCTTCGGTGTCGAAGAAGGCAACCGCCGCCATTGCCGAAGAAATGGGGAAGACGCTGGCGATACGGCCGATTTCGTGCTCCTTCCCGTTGACGGTGAGCCGCATGTTCTTTCCCATTTCCGGGCGGCGCAGCGTCACCTGGTCGGTCTGGACCGAAAAGTCGCTGTACTGCCTGGGCTCTAGTCGCAGCCCCTTCGACAGTGAGGTACCCATTGTGGTGTGCTCCTGCTCCTTATGTCACCGGCGTGGCTTGCTTGACTCGTGAACTGCTCATCAGGTCCTGTATCTCTACCAGGTTGCGGTAGATTCCGCCCTCACGGGCGAGAAGTTCCTCGTGTGTGCCCATCTCGATGATCTCCCCTTTGTCGAGCACGACCAGCCGGTTGGCGTTCTTGAGAGTGGAAAGCCTGTGGGCGATCGCAATCGTGGTGCGACCCTTCATCAGGTGATCCAGTGCTCCCTGAATCATGGCCTCGGTGGCAGTGTCAACCGAAGAGGTGGCCTCGTCGAGAATCAGGATGGCCGGGTCCTTCAGAATGGCTCGGGCGATGGCGATGCGTTGCCTTTCACCGCCCGAGAGGCCGACGCCTCGCTCCCCGGTGTAGGTATCGTAGGCGTCGGGCATGTCCATGATGAAGTCGTGGGCGTTTGCCGCCCGCGCCGCCAGGATGACCTCCTCGTCCGTGGCCTCCGGGCGTCCGTATGCGATGTTATCGCGCAGTGTGCCGGTGAACAGGAACGTATCCTGCAGCACCATTCCGATGTGGCGGCGCAGGTCTGTGAGGCGCACCTCTCGCAGGTCGCGCCCGTCCAGAAGCATGCGCCCTTTGGTGGGGTCGTAGAAACGCGCCACCAGCTTCACGAGGGTGCTCTTGCCGGAGCCGGTCTGGCCCACCAGCCCGATGATCTCGCCGGGCTTCACATCGAGGTTGATGTTCTTGAGGATCGTTTCGCCCTTTTCGTAGGCGAAGCTCACGTTCTCAAGCGCCACAGAGCCGCTGGTTTTCTCCAGCGGCTTCGCATTGGTGGCATCCGCCACCTGGGAAGGGGTGTCGAGGATGCCGAAAACCCGCTCAGCCGAGACGGCCGCTGACTGGAACATGCCGGTCAGCTCCGCCAGGGCTATCACCGGGCTGTAGAACTGGATCATGTAGGCGTTGAACATCACGAGCACGCCCAGCTTGAGCTCTTCCCTGACAACCAGGTGGCCGCCGTAAGAGTAAATGACAAACATGCCCAGCGAGGTCAGGAGGAGCATCATCGGGTTGAAAATGCTTTGCAGTTTGACCGAGCCCATGACCGCCTGGCGGAACTCTGCGCTCTTGCCCTCAAAGGCGAGGACCTCTCTGGCCTCTTGTCCGAACGCACGGACCACGTGCACTCCGGAAATGGATTCACTGAGCACGTTGAAGAGCGAGGCATTCTTGTGCTTGACACGCCGATACGTCACGCGCATCCGCCTGGCGAACACTATCGTGCTCACCACCATCAGGGGGGTGGCGAGCAGTGTCAGCAGGGCCAGTTTCCAGTGGAACACCATCATCACCGTGCCGATGCCGATGATGGTGAGGATGTAAATGATCACGTTGGGGAGGCCGCTCACCACGAAGCTGTTCAACTCCGCCGTGTCGCTCGTCACCCGCGACATGATCCGCCCGGTGTGTTCCCGCTCGTAGAAGGAAAGGCTGAGCCGCTGGAGTGCCCGGTAAAGCTGCGAGCGGATGTCGTGAACCACCTTGGCGCCCAGAGAGCCCATGAGGTACCTCCGAGCGAAGGACAACACGCTGCGAACGATGAAAACACCGAGCAAGGCCAGCACCAGCACTCCCACCGTTCTGTGGCGTCCTGCCTTGCTGGCCTCCACGACGTCATCCTTGGTGATCTGAGCGTCAGCGTCGCGTGGCTCCACAGCTCTGAGGTCCACCCCGAGGTGGAAAGCCAACTGCCGCGCCGCTGGTGCTGCAGGCAGCTCCTTCACTTCGGCGGCGTATTTCTCGACATCCCGTTCCGTTATGCAGCCACGCGGCCCGGTGCCCTCTATCACCTTGTAGCTGACCAGTTGTCTGTATGCGAGTTCCTGTGCGGCGGCAGTGGCAAACCGGTCTCGGTGGGACAGGTATTTCTTGATGTCATTTTTGGTAATCAATCTGTATTTGCCGGAACCATCAATGACCGAGGGATTGACGTCGTTCTCTCGTGCCAGTCGGTAGGCCTTCTTTGAGGCGAACAGCTCGGCCTGGTCTGCCGCCCGCAGCCCGGAAGTATCTTGTTGAGGAAGGATGGTCGGCACGTCGAGCGGCCCGTCAATGAGCAGGCGAAGAATGTTGGCCGGCGCCAGCCCCAACGCCGTCAGGGCAAATGCGAGCAACAACCCCACGGCAGCCTGCTTCCAGTAAGGCACCAGGTACTTCAAGATGCGCCACATCCTGGCTCGCACGTTCACGCACTTGGGGCACACGTCGCCCTGGTGATCGAGGGGGTAGCCGCAATTCGGACAGCGATAGGTCAGCTTGACTTCCTTGGGGGCCCTGCCGTCCGCGTGCTGCTGGGCCTTCTCATCCTCCGACAGCTCCCTGCCGAGGCGCTTGTTGATCTCGTGCTCCGCCTCCTCGAAACGCTCGGACAGCGTCTTGGAGTAACGAATCAAAGCCATCCGACGCCCGTCGTTGAGCTGCGCTTCCAGGACGCCGTTGCCAACGTACTCGCTGGAGAGGACGAACTCCACCTCATCCAGCAGGAGGCGAACCTGAAGCTTACCATCGGAGCGGCTCAGCAGTTCCGAATAGGTCATCTCCAGCGTGGACTTCTCGTAGCGACCGTCCAGGTTCATGTCCGAGACGACACGGTACGAGTCCCCTGGCCCCCGGGCCGGTGGAGGCTGTTTTTCTTGCTCGTCGTTTTGTTTCTCGTCCACGCTGAAGTTCCTTCTGTGCTGTGCTGAAGGCGCACGCACAGAGACGGAGATAGTCGAGGAGATCGCTCGGGAAAAGAAAAAGCGAGCGCGCAGCGACCCGCCGTCGCGGCTTGCTCGTCTTGGAAGGTAGTAGTGATTTGCATCATAACGAACCGGCGATTACTCACCGGTCGTCATGAAGTTCCTTCATCACTATCAGTCCGTTCGGTCAGGATGGAACGGTGATCCGTCACGTAGAAGATTACTCCTGTCCGAAGTACCGAATTTCAAGTCTACCACCAAACCAACCCCCAGTCAATACCCCCCCCGAATTATTTCTTGAAAATCCCTCTTCCTTGCCCCACTCGAATGCTGTGAGAGGCCCCTGAAATGCCCTCACAAGAGGGCGAGAGGGATTCTGGAGAATTTTGAATGCATCTCAAGAAAAGCAATTCAATTCCCCCCGGACCGCCGAATTCCACGAGCCTTTTCCCCCTGGATGCAGCTTTCGGAACATCACAGGGCGCAGGTGAGGATGTCCCCCAACGGGAACTGGCTGGCCCGATCGAGACCGGCTCCCTTGACCTTGCCAGAATCCCCGCTTATCCTGAAGCCGCTTGGACGGGTGCCAAAACGCGTGGGCTCTTGTAAGGAGAGGTTCGAGGTGCCACCTGTTTCGGAACGGCGAGTGAAAGAACGGTACGGAATCCTGGGCGAAGAGCTACAGGAGCATTGCATTGACATCGAAGTGGTCAAGGACAAGGTGAAAGCATTCGAGGTCGAGGTGCCCTCGTGGCTGTTCGGCCGCTTCGGCGGCGGGCGCTTCGGGGACTACATGCCGCCCGCCCCGGCGCCCGACGCGAACGCAAAGATCCGGGACGCCGCCTTCGTCCACAGCCTGACGGGCGCGGCTCCTCGGGTGGCGATTCACGTTGGATGGGACAAACCCCAAGGCGTTGCCTTTGACGATGTTGAGGCCGACCAGTTCGCAGAGCTTCGCACTTATGCCCGAGGCCAGGGCATTGACATAGGTGCGGTCAACCCGACCCTCTTCCTGGACGGCACGCATCTGGGCAGCCTGAGCTCTCCCATGGAGGAGGTGCGCCGGCGGCTCATTCGTCACTGTGTCGTTTCGTGCGAGGTCGCCGAGAAATATGGCCGGGGGCTCGTTACCTATTGGCTTCCCGACGGGACGAACTATCCGGGACAGGCGGACCTCTGGGGGCAGGAACGGCGCGTGCGCGAAGCATTCCGGGAAATCTACGAGACCGCCAGCGACCAGGTCAGACACCTGATCGAGTACAAGGTTTTCGAACCGGGCACTTACTCAACCGTCATCTCCAGCGCCGGCATCGCCCGGGACATCGCCGCTTCGCTTGGTGACCGGGCGGGGGTGCTCGTAGACATGGGCCACCACCCCTGGGGCGTGAACGTCGCCCAGATCGTCGCTCACCTCATCGGCGAGGGCATCCCGGGCGGATTCCACTTCAACTCGCGCTACGCCGCCGACGACGACCACGCCGTCGAGCCCAACCGGTCCATGTACGCCATCTTCTGCGAACTTGTCGAGGCCGACGTGGTGACCAACCGCGACCCCGCTCGCAACTGGGCCTACATGGTGGATCAGTGCTCGGCGCTGGAGAACCGCATCCGGGCCGTGCTGCACACCATAGATTCCCTCCAGGTCTCCCTCGCCAAAGCGCTCGTGCTGGACAGGGAGAGGCTCGGAGCGATGAGGGCGGAGAACAACATCATCGGCGCCAACCGGGTGTTCCTCGATGCGTTCCTGACCGACGTGCGGCCGATCGTGCGGACGGCGCGCCTGGAAAGGAACCTCCCCCTCGATCCCGTGGAAGAATACGACGCCAGCGGCTACCAGCAGAAGATCGAGCGGGAACGCAGGGCCTGAGGACCTATAGCCTCTCAGGAGTAGAGACCCGTTCTCGACGCCTGGCGGCCCGGCCGGCCGATGGCCCGCTCAGAGGCCGAGCATTTCGTCCGCGCTGAGGTCCGCGGGGGACCTGACCATCAGGCTGGTCCCCGCCAGTGGGCGCCTGCCGACGCCGAGGACTCGCATCCCCGCTCGTCTTGCGGCCTCGACGCCCGACGGGGCATCTTCGACGACCAGGCAGCGTTTCGGCGGAACGCCGAGGCGCCTGGCCACCCGCAGGAATACCTCCGGGTGGGGCTTGCTGTGCGCGATGTCCATGCCCGAAACGCAGGCCTCAAAGGCATCCCTCAAGCCGAGTCGTTCTACTATCGAGGGAGCGTTCCTGGAGCCCGAGGCCACGGCAAGCCTCACTGCACGCCGTTTCAAAGCGCAGAGCAGCTCCCGAACTCCAGGCAGCACGTCCGCCGGAGCGAGGTCCTCGACAAGTTCGAGATAATAGCGGTTCTTGCGCTCGGCGAGCTCTGCCTTCTCGGCGTCGGAATAGCGGCGCGGAGCGTTTCGGAGAACGGCCTCCAGGCTCTCCATCCTGCTGGCGCCGAGGCATCGGCGGTTCACCCGGCGATCGAAATGTATCCCTTCTTCCTCGGCGAGGCGCTTCCAGCTCCGGTAATGCTGTTCGTCGGTGGAAACCAGTACGCCGTCCAGGTCGAAAATGACCGCCTCGATGGGTTCTCGCTCCCGGCGGATGCGCATTGGATGCCTCTCAACTGAGCCCCAATCTGCCGGCCCACCTTACCTCCGCCGCGCCGCAAGGACAACGAAGCGTGCCCGAACCGGCAGTCCAATGACTCAGAGCGTCAGCCGTCCTTCCAATGCGCTGAGCTGAACACGCTGCACCTCGGAGGCCCCCTTCTGGGCAAGCTCGAGCAGCCTCTGCAAATCGTCCCTGTCGAAAGGCTCCGACTCTGCGGTGCCCTGAAGCTCGACGAACCGCCCTGAGTGGGTCATCACCGCGTTCATGTCCACGGAGGCTGCCCGATCCTCGGCGGATGTGAGGTCGAGCATGGGGAGCCCTTCCACCACGCCGACGCTCACCGCCGCGATGCCGTGTTCGATGGGCATGTTCGGAATCTTCTCCTCCTCACGCAGCTTCCAGAGGGCATCCACCAGTGCGATGAAGCCCCCCGTGATCGAGGCCGCTCGCGTGCCCCCATCCGCCTGAATCACAGTGCAGTCTATCCAGATGGTCCGTGTGCCGAGCTGGGCCAGGTCAACGGCCATGCGGAGGCTGCGCCCGATCAGGCGCTGGATTTCCCGCGCCCGTCCGTCCGGCCCCTTCCAAAGGCTCTTGCGGTCTGGATTGGCGCCGGGCAGCATGGCATACTCGGCCGTTATCCAGCCGGTCTTCTGCGCGAGGCAATGTGGGGGTACCCTCCCCTCGACCATCGCCGTGCAGATAACGCGCGTGTCGCCAGCCTGAACCAGAACCGACCCGGGCGCGTAGCGCGTGTAATCGCGCTCGACACTCAGGGGCCGCATCTCATCGCTCAACCTGCCGTCGCTTCTCATCTTGCCTCCCATCTCACCCGGAGCAACAAGGGCCGCATCTCACCGCCGGAAAGTGTTCTCGTGCAGTATCGCCTCGACCGGTCGCTTGGGGACTCTGACCACCCCGCCTTCCAGGGTGACGGACGTGTCGGCGGCGTTCTCGTAGGCCTCGAAACGCTCGTCGGGATATCCCAGCGATACGACAAAGACGATGGAGTAGTCGTCCGGTATCTGAAGGGCCTCGGCGAGCCGGGCCGTCTTGATGGACCCGATCCAGCACGTGCCGATCCCGCGGGCGTGCGCGGCCAACAACATGTAGGTCACAAGACTCGCGCAGTCCGAGACGCGGGGCTTTCCCTCACTGATCACCACCACGTAGGCCACGGGCCTCTTGCCCTCCGGCGGCGCGCCCACCGCCGGGTGCCAGGCAACGTCCAAGAAGACCTCCCGGACGACCTCCGGCTCATGGACGAGGATGACCTCCCAGGGCTGCCTGTTCCCTCCGGAAGGGGCGTAGCGTGCGACCTCGACGATCTCTCGCAGCGTGGCCAGAGGGATCGGGTCCTGGCGATAGCGGCGAACTGAACGGCGGCTTTTCAGCAGTGCGTCGGCGTCCATCTTGCGGTTTCCTCCAGGGTCCTCGTTCAGGTTTCGGTCCGTACGGCCGAACGGCTCTCAAGCAATCGGCGCAGCCGGCCTCTCTCAAAGCGAACGGCGAGCCTCGAGACCTGCGCGTAGCTGACCCGACCGGGGCCGGCGCCCTTGACCGGCCGCACGTATTTGCACTGCGTGTAAACGACCTCCGAGAAGTCCGTGCCGCGGAGCTTCGAGTAATGCACGGCCAGGTGTGCCGCATCCAGCAGTGTCTCCAGCGGCACGTCCGTGCCCCGCGGCTTGCGGATCACGACGTGCGGCCCTTCCCAGCCGAGCACGTGCATCCAGCAATCGCCGCCCCGCGCAATCGAGAAGGTCAGCTCGTGGTTCTCGCGCTGGTTGCGCGCCACCAGTATCTCCATTCCGTCCGCCGAGATGAACCGGCGTGGGCCGCCCGCTGCCTTCCCGGCGGCGCGGCGTTCCTGCGCCAGGAGGAGCCCCACCGCCCGCGTGCGTTCTTCGAGCGGGCTCAGGGCCTCCGTGCTCGCAGCCGCCTGGATCTCTCGCGCAAGTGCCCTCATGCGCTCGGACTCGCTGCGCGTCTGCTCAAGCCGATCCTCGACGTGCTTTCGACTTGCCTTGAGCTTCTTGTAGCGGCGGAAGTACTCCTCGATGTTCTGCTCCGGGCTCAGGGCCGGATCGAGCTCGATGGTCCTCTCCGGCACGTCGGCCTCGAAGACGTCCTCAACGACGGCGCACCCTTGTCCCTTCCTGAGGCCCGGGCGCGCAATCCTGAGCAACTCGCCGGCGCGGCGGAGCTCCTCCGCCCCCTCGGCGCGCTTCAGGTCTTCTCTGAGGTTCCCCTGCCGCGACTTCAGCGCCTTCAGGTGCCTGCTTACCAGTGACGAAAGTGCGGCCCGACGTTCCTCGAACTCAGCCCGCGCTTCCATCTCGACGTAGGCGTTCTGGATCGCCCGGCTGAGGGCGAGTTCGTCGTGGGGGTTGCGGAGGACCGCGCCGGCGAAGTGGTTCCGCAGGGCTTTCTCCGAGGCTGCCGGTGGAAGAGGCAATGGACGATAGGTCTCGCCGGGAAAGATCCTGCGCCGTTTCGAGTCCTCGGTGAACATCGCTCCCAGGATCCTGTCGGCACCGTCAACCAGGATCAGGTTGCTGCCGGGGCCCACGAGCTCGGCGATGAGGCGCACCGGGGAGGGGCGCAGCAGGGCGTCACGCTCAACGGATTCCAGCACCACCACGCGATCGTCCTCAACTTGCCGCAGCCTTCCGACCGGGCTGCCTGTTAGATGTTGGCGAACGACGCGGCACATGCCTCCCGCCGGTCTGCCTTCTTTGGGACGCCGCGTGAGCAGGTGAAGACGGCTGAAACGGGGATGAAGGACGAATTGCATCCAATAGCGGCTCTTGCCGCGCCGAACCTTGAGGATGAGACGCCACTTGTCCGGCTGATCAATCCGGGCGATGGTGCCGCCCTCAAGACGCGGCGCCAAGTCTTTCACGACCATCTCGATTTCAGCCGTTGACAGGCTCATGAGGGCTCAGCACCCAGGCAGGCTTTCCGTCAGGACGCATTCTGCACGGTTCACCGCCGCCGCGACACGCTCTCTCTCTTCCCGCAGCACTTCCCCCAGGACCCTGGGGGCGATTCCGTGGAAAAGGACGGCGGCCCCGCGCCAAACCACTTGCCCCGCAACGCTGCATGAGACACCCCACCGAGGGACAATCAGCCCCGCCTCCGCAGGTCTGCTGCCGGCTCCTGCGTTGCCTGGCAGGCGCCGGTGGATGGAAGCTGTGCTACTCCTCCTCCAGCATCTCGTCGTAAAAGGCGACCCAGTCCTGCCCGTTCGGGCCGGCCAGGAATTTCATCGCTGCGCGGGGGTGCTCGTTGAGCTGACCGGTGATGTTATACGGGATTTCAGGCCCCCAGTTCAGCTCGCTACGCAGAGGCGCGACATGTTTCTGGATGCACTCGATAATGGGCCGCAGCCGAAACTTGGGGTTCTTCAGGAAACCCACCAGCAGTTCCATCGGGCAGTTCCCCGCCCCGCGTCCCATGCCGTACATGGTTCCGTCCACGCGGTTCGCGCCCAGGATGATGGCCTCGATGGTATTGGCATAGGCGAGCTGCTGGTTGTTATGGCCGTGGAAGCCGACCTCCTTGCCGGTCCGTTCCGCGTGGGCCATGAACTTCTTGGTGAGCGAGCGGACTTGCTCGGAGTACAGCGAGCCGAAACTGTCCACGATGTAGACCGCGCTCACAGGGGTGTCGAAGATCACATCGAGGGCGAGGTCCAACTCTTCGTCGCGGATGGCGGAGACCGCCATGAGCTGGAGCAACACCTCGTAGCCCTTTTCATGAGCGTCCAGAACCATGTCTACGGCAACGGGTATCTGATGGACGTAGGTGGCCACGCGGACCGCGTCCAGGACGCTCTCGGAGCACGGGATTATGTCTTCTTTGTAATCGCAGCGCTCCGCGTCCGCCATCACCGACAGCTTCATGCCGGTGGGGTTCTCGCCCACGATGCGGCGGATGTCATCCTCGTCACAATGCTTCCAGGGACCGTATTCGCCGGGGGGGTACTGCTTCTTCGCGCCCTTGTAGCCGATCTCCATGTAGTCTATGCCGGCCACGACGTCCGCCTCGTAGACGGCCCGGACGAAATCGTCGTCGAACTTGTGATTGTTCATCAGGCCGCCGTCACGCACGGTCGGGTCCAGGACCTTGATCTGAGGCCGATAGGTGACCCAATCGCCCCTTTTCTCCGGAGTTCCTTCGTGTTCGTCCGGTCTCTTGCCCATTCTTCGCTCCGTTTTTTAGAGTCCAACACGCACCTGCAACCGCCTAAGCATACCCAATATGCCCTTCCTTTTCAAACTCCGAGCAGTCTCCTCGCCGGGGTTCTCTCACGCGCGGAGGCAGTGACGCAGCCGCCTGGCGAATTGCAAGACCGGGCAGGGTCCGTATAATGTGAGACGCCGCCACTCGATGCGGCTCTGGGAAGCCGCTGTGGCGTTGCGCTAACCCAGGAGCAGTCAAGTAATGAAGGTCACCATAGTAGGGGCCACTGCATACACCAGCCTGGAGCTGATCAAGCTCCTGCTGCGCCACCCCGAGGCGGAGATCGTCCATCTGGGAGGCCGACGCGAAGGCAATCCGCGCGTATCGGAGATATTCCCCTCCCTGTGCGGTCTGTGCGATATGCGCCTGGGCGGCCTGGAGCCCCAGGATGCCCCTGAGAGGCCGGACCTGGCCTTCTTCACACTTCCGCATCAGATCAGCCAGCACTACGTGCCGCATTACCTTGAGGTCGGCATCCGGTGCGTGGACTTCAGCGCAGACTACCGCTTCAGGGACCCGGACGTCTATCGGAAGCATTACGGCGAGCACCACGACCCGGAGAACCTGCAACGGGCCGTCTACGGGATTCCGGAGCTGTTCCGGGAGCGTTTGCGGGGGGCGGAGCTGATAGCGAATCCCGGCTGCTACCCCACGGCGGTCATCCTGGCCCTGGCGCCCCTGGTAAAGGAGGGCCTGGTGGAGAGCGGCGGCCTCATCGTTGATGCCAAGAGTGGCGTGAGCGGCCGGGGCAACAAGCTCGATCCCGGCTCCATGTACTGCCGCTGCAACGAAAACGTCGAGGCTTACCAGGTGGGCACGCACAGGCACGAGCCGGAAATGGAACGGGCACTGCACCTGCTCGGCGCGCCGGAGCCGCACGTGCTGTTCGTGCCTCACCTCGTGCCGATGGACCGGGGCATACTGGCCACCATCTACGGGCGCCTTGCGCGCGAGGCGTCCGCCGAAGAGCTTCAGCAGACCTGCGAAGGGTTTTACGCGGAGGCGCCTTTTGTGCGAGTGCTGCCCGCCGGGGTCCAGCCGTGCACCAAAGACGTGATGCAGAGCAACTACTGCGACATCGCCGTGACGGCCGTCGGGCGCGACATGGTGGTTGTCACCTCGGCGGTGGACAACCTGTGTCGCGGGGCCTCTTCGCAGGCCGTGCAGAGCATGAACGTGGCCTTCGGCCTGGACGAGGGGCTCGGCCTATTATAGGGCCGCAGCTCGGAGGTGGAGGACCTCTTCCTACTGTGAAAACCTTACGTACCGGCACGACGGGGCGAGCTGAAAGAAACACCCTCAAGCACGGCGCAGAACCGAAGATCCCAAGCATCGGGAGGCTTCGAAGGCTTGCTTCATCCGAGAGAAGGGTGGCCTTGTGGCCACCGAGCGAAGGATTGCGCGGGAATCTGACGTTGCCGGTTGTGGCCGGGAAAACCCCTCGTAATGCTGTTACAAACCTTTTTCCACAAAAAAGGACGCAATAAGCTACGCATGCGTCAAGTTGCTGCGGCCCCGCGTACGATGTAGCTCAGCGGGGCCTTGCAACCGGTCGGGCAAAGCCCGCCCTCTTTTCGCCTGCTTGCTTCTTGCGCAGTAGGCTGCGCGCGGACTCTGTAGTGCTGGAGGCTTCTTCTA
>JAUWZH010000009.1 GCA_030615435.1 Candidatus Brocadiaceae bacterium
CAGTGGCAGCCGGAGCTGTCGTTCTGGCCCTCTGGTGCGGCCATTCCCCCTCGGGCATGGGTCGGATCGCGTGGGATCGTCTCTCATCGCACAACAACCTGTTCCTGCTGCATCTGGCTCTGGGCTTTCTCGTGCCGTGAGGCTTCCCCGGGCTGCCGCGAGATGTGCCTGCTGAAGGGCCGGGACGGGGCAAGAAGAAGACTACAAGGAGAGGCGAGGACGACCACCAACTCCCCTCAGGGGTCCCAGGGGACCCTTCGGAGAAAGGATTGAAAATGGCGAAGCGGAAGCTCAGAATCGGTTTCGTGGGTGTCGGCAGAATGGGGCAGTGCGCGCACCTGAGGAACTACGCCGCTCTGCCCGACTGCGAGGTCGTGGCGATCGCCGAGCTGCGGCCGGAGCTCGGCAGGCAGGTAGCCGCCAGATATGCCGTGCCGCACCTCTACAGTAACCACCGGGAGATGCTCGCATCCGAGAAGCTCGACGGCATCGTCGCCTCCCAGCCTTTCGACTGCCACGGCGTCCTGGTGCCGCAGTTGCTCCAGGCGGGAGTTCCCGTGTTCATCGAGAAGCCGCTGGCGGCCTGCGTCGAGGCGGGCGAGCGGATCGTTCAGGCCGCTCGGGAGAGCGGCACCTGGCTGATGGTGGGCTACCACAAGAGGAGCGACCCGGCCACCATCCACGCCAGGGCAGAGATCGAACGCCTGAAGGCCTCCGGCGAGCTTGGCCGCATGCGCTACGTGCGCATCGTCATGCCGGAGGGCGACTGGGTGGCCGGCGGCTTTTTCGACCTCATTTGCACCGACGAGCCGCGCCCCTCCGTGGAGAGCGATCCGCCTCCTTCCGACATGGACAGGGAAACCTATGAGGATTACGTCGCCTTCGTGAACTACTACATCCATCAGGTCAACCTGATGCGCCACCTGCTCGGCGAGCCGTATCGGCTCACCTATGCGGACCCCTCCGGCGTGCTGCTGGCGGTGCAGAGCGAGGGGGGTGTCGCCGGAGCAATAGAGATGAACCCCTACGCCACGAGTCTGGACTGGCAGGAATCGGCGCTCGTGGGCTTCGAGCACGGGTACGTGAAGCTGGAGCTCCCGGCGCCGCTGGCGAGCAACCGTCTTGGCCGCGTCGAGATCCTGCGCGATCCGGGCAACGGCGCAACCCCCTGGATCAGCAGCCCGCAGCTTCCCTGGGTCCACGCCATGCGCCAGCAGGCCGTCAACTTCCTGCGTGCGATTCGCGGCGAGGCCGAGCCTCCCTGTGCGGCCGAGGAAGCGCTGCAGGACCTGAAGGTCGCCCGCGAATACATCCGCCTTCTCAAGGGCGCCTGAGTTGCCCTGGGGCGGATTCCGCCGGCGGTCTGGCACGATCGGTTTGTGCGTTCCGGGGGGCTGCCGGGTCGGTCGCCCCTCGATGAAGTCGCCCGCAGAGCGCCCTTGAACTCAGCCCCGTGGTATGGTATAAACTCAGGTCGTCCGAGTTCCCTCGAGGCTCTGCGTGAGAACCGATGGGGTCTCGACGCTAACCCACCTCTGGCGGGCATTCCTGATCCTTATTGCCGCTGCCGCGAGGAGAGACAGTCAGCATGGATATCCCGACGATCAAAGCCTGGCCGAGAGAGAAACGGGGCACCCGGGCCAGCCGCCGACTGCGTGGGCGGGGGCTCGTGCCGGCGGTGCTCTACGGGCGAGGCGAGCCGAACCTCCTGCTCAGCGTGCAGGAGAAGGCCATCTCTCACATCGTGGCAGAGCACGCGATGGTCCTCCAGTTGGAGTGGGACGGGCATCAGACTCCCACCCAGCTCAAAGAGGTCCAGTTCGACAGTCTGGGAGAGGAAATCCTGCATGCGGACTTCCACCGCATCTCCCTGACGGAGACCGTCCGGGTGGCGGTGCCGATAGAAACGCACGGGGAACCGGTGGGCGTCGCGCAGGAGGGGGGCATGCTGGCAATCGTCCAGCACGAAGTGGAAGTGGAGTGCCTGCCGACCAGCATCCCGGAGAGCATCCGGGTGGAAGTGGCCGGCCTGAGCATCGGCGACAACGTCCGCCTCGGCGCGCTTGATCTGCCGGATGGAGTGGCGGCCGTGGGCGATCCGGACCTCGTGGTGATCTCGGTGACGCCTCCGACCGAGGTGCCCGAGGAGGAAGAACTCGCCCCTGCCGAAGAGTTGATGGCCGAGCCGGAGGTCATCGGCAGGGAGGAGGAAGAGAAGATCGAAGAGGACCTCGCCCGCCGGGAAGGGAAAGCCGACGCAGAGAAGCCATAGCGGGCCGGTCTCGTCGGTTGGACCTGGAAGGTGGGTTCAGTCACGCCGGGGAAGGGGTGAGGCGACGGTGAAGCTCGTGGTCGGCCTCGGCAATCCGGGCGAGCGATACCTGAACACCAGGCACAACCTCGGCTGGTGGGTGCTGGACGAGCTAGCCTGCGCGCTGCGAATCGAGGGAGAGTACGAGCGCTGGGGCGGACTGGTCGCCGAGAAGGACGAGGTTACGCTCTTCAAGCCGCTGACCTACATGAACGAGAGCGGTCGCGCGGTGGCAAAGTTGGCGAGCGAAAGTGGCGTTTCGGGCCGGGACATCCTAGTGGTGCTGGACGACCTGCACCTTCCGCTGGGAACGCTCAGGGTCCGGGCCGAGGGCACCTCGGCGGGCCATCGGGGACTTCAGTCGGTGATTGATTGGCTCGGCAGCGACGGGTTCCCCCGCATGAGACTCGGCATAGGGCGCGGCGCGCTGGAAGTGAGCGCGCGGGATTTCGTCCTCAGCCCGTTTGAGGAGGAAGAGCTCCCGATTGCAGGTCGGATGGTGGAGCGTGGGGTGCTGGCCGCGCAGTGCTGGGCACGGGAAGGGGTGGAGACGGCGATGAGTCGCTACAATGGGAAAGTCGAGGGCACTGACGATGAAGCCGGACGCGCGTGAGGGCGTAAACGAGGAAGCCGAAGCCATGTCGGAGGGAGAGCACTTGGAGCAGAAACTCTACGAGGCGATGTTTCTGATCGACGCGGCCAAGGGGGGGGCGGAGCTGCCTGCGAGCGTCCGCCACATATCGGGGCTGCTGGAGCGCCACGATGCTCAAATCGAGCGGGTGGAGAAGTGGGCCGAACGCAAACTCGCCTACAAGATAAAGGGGGTAGAGCGCGGCATTTACGTGCTCGTCTACTTCCGGGCTGACCCCGTTCGCATCGCCGAGCTGCGCCAGGCCATCGTCCTGTCCGAGGAGATACTGCGCGTTTTGATCCTGAAGGCCAAACAGATCCCTGAGCCTACAGGCGAGCTTTACACGCCCCAGGGCAGCCTCGTTGTCGAAAAGCCTGAGCCCGAGGAGCAGCCGGCTGGCGGGTCCGAGGCCGAGGAAGCCCCCGCCGTGAGCGTCGAGGCCGAAAGCGCCGGCGAGGAGCAGTGAAGCGCCTGTGAAGGGCGCCCGGTCAAGGAAGAGGTGGAGCAAGATGGGAAACGTCAACAAAGTCTTCTTGATGGGGAACATGACGCGGGATCCGGAGCTGCGCTACACCCCGAACGGTACCGCCGTTTGCGACTTCGGGCTGGCGGTGAACCGGAGTTACACCACCAGGGACCGCGAGAAGCGCGACGAGACCTGCTTTGTGGACGTGACCGTGTGGGGCCGACGGGGAGAGATCGTCAGCGAGTATTTCTCAAAAGGGCGTCTGATATTCATCGAAGGACGCTTGAAGTTCGACACGTGGGAAACCGCCGACGGGCGGCGGAGCAAGCTCACCGTGGTCGCCGAAGACTTCCAGTTTGTCGAAAGGCGCGGGGGCGAGCCGGGTGCCGGGCCGCAGCAGAGTGATTCCGCCAAGGGCGGCGATCGAGCCGGCAGTCCGCCTTCCGGCCGGGCGCGCGGACAGGCTCCCTCTCGGCAGGAGGAGCCGCCCGCCGAAACATCCGAGGAGAGCGGATACGACGTCTCGGACGACGAGATACCCTTCTGAGCCCGCGAGCGGCATGGCCGGCTCCATTTCCACTGCATAGGGAGAAAGCTCTCATGGAAGTCCTGCTTCGCCGGGACGTGAAGAATCTCGGGCAGATGGGCGACGTGGTGGAAGTGGCCGACGGCTACGCGCGTAACTATCTGCTGCCCAGAGAGATGGCCCTCGAGGTTGTTAGGGCCAATCTCGAAGCACTCAGGCGTGCCCGCGAGGCCAGGCAGGAGCGAGATCGCGAGGAGCGGCAGTCCGTGGAGGAACTGGCCCAGCAGCTCAATGGCTTCCTGTGCTATATCCAGGT
This sequence comes from Candidatus Brocadiaceae bacterium, assembly GCA_030615435.1. Classification (GTDB taxonomy): domain Bacteria; phylum Planctomycetota; class Brocadiia; order SM23-32; family SM23-32; genus JAUWZH01. The sequence continues at coordinate 4,251 of JAUWZH010000009.1, forward strand.
GCGCGCCACCGAAGAAGGCCACCTCTATGGGTCGGTGGGCCCCGAGGAGGTGGTCGAAGCGCTGGCTGAGAGCGGCTTCGAAACGATCCGCCCGGCCAACATCGTGATGCCTCTCCACTTCGAAGAGGTCGGGGACTACGAACTGGAAGTCATGCTGCATCCTGAACTCGCAGTCCACATCACGCTGCGGGTGGCGCCGCTGGAAGAGGAAGAAAGCGGGTGCTGAGGGGGTATGACATGCCTCCGATGGTTTCAGCACGCGAGGAGCTCGGGTAGATGAGTGACGAGAGCATGCCGCCCCAGGCTTTGCCGCACGACATCCAGGCGGAGATGGGCGTGCTCGGCTCGATGTTGCTCTCGCCGGACGCCATATACATGGCGCGGGAGCGGTTGGAGGAAGCCAGTTTTTATAACCTTGCCCACCAGGACATATTCAGTGCCGTCCTGGAGCTTTCCGATTCCCGCAATACCGTGGACTTGATCCTGCTGCGCGACGAGCTGAATCGGCAGGGCAAACTCCAGAAGGCGGGTGGAGCGGCCTACCTGACCGAACTGATGGAGGCGGTGCCCACAAGCGCCAACGTCGAGTATTACATAGAGATCGTACACGATAAGGCCATCAGGCGCGAGCTCATCGGCACCGCCACCGGGATTCTGAAATCCTCTCAGGCGGATGGTCAGGACGTGGACGACCTGCTCGACGAGGCCGAGCAGAAGATGCTCGCCGTGCGCCACCTGAGGGAATCGGCGCGCAGGCGAGACATGAACAGCGTGCTGCTGGAGCTGTTGCCCCGCCTGGAGCAGTTGCATCAGAGCCCCCAAGCATGCACGGGCCTGCCCACGGGGTTCGGCGACCTGGACAGAATCACGAGTGGGTTCCAACCGGGCGAGCTGATTGTCGTGGCGGCCCGGCCAAGCGTGGGCAAGACCAGCCTGGCCCTCAACATCCTGGACCACGTGTGCATAACCGAGCGCCGTCCCGCAGTGTTGTATACGCTGGAGACGCGGGCCCAACAGATCGTCAGCAACCTGCTGTGCCTGCGTTATTCCCTGGACACGCAGGATTTCCGCAGCGGAATGCTCAACGAGGAGCAGTGGGCGAAGGTGGAAGAGTCGGTGCAGGAGTTCGCGGATGCCCCCCTGTACATAGATGACAGCGCCTCCCTGCGTATAGGCGATCTCAGGGCGAGGGCGCGCAGAATGCGCAACCAGCACGGCGTGGAGCTGATCGTGGTGGACTATCTCCAGCTCGTGCGCCCCGGCCGTTCGCGGGACGCCAGGGCGGTGGAAGTGGCCGAAATCAGCGCCGGGCTCAAGGCGTTGTCCCGGGAGTTGGAGGTGCCTGTGCTCGCCGTGGCTCAGCTCAACCGCGCCGTTGAGAAGGAGCAGCGCAAGCCGCGCATGAGCGACCTGCGCGAGAGCGGGGCCATCGAGCAGGATGCCGATGTGGTGATGCTGCTGCATCGGCCCGACGAGCCGGGCAGCGAAGAGTTCGCCGCCAGCAGCAAGAGAAGGCCCGGGATGGGCTCACAGGAGGTGCCCGGTTCCCCCGCCGACGTGATCGTGGCCAAGCAGAGAAACGGTCCCACCGACGTCTGTCATCTGGTGTTCTGGAAGCGGTTCTTGAGATTCGAGCCCGGCTCCACGCATGCAAACATGTGAACAAAAGAAAAGGGCACAGGCTCTGATGGGGCCGGGACGGCGCCCTCGCCTCTGCTTCCTCACAGGGCTCCTTTTCCTCTGCGGGGCCGCGAGCCTCCTACCGGCGCAGGAGCCTGCGCCCCCCTTCGACATCGTCGAGGTGCCGAAGGCCTGGGTCAAGCGCATTGAGTTTCGAGGCAACACCGTTTTCCCCGACGGCGCCTTGAAGGATGAGATGAAGAGCCGGGAACGGGGATGGCTGCCCTTCCTCTCCCCCGGCAAGTTTGACCGGTCGGTGTTCAGGGAAGACCTCTCGCGCATCGAGGAGAAGTATTACCAGGCGGGGTATCTGGATGCAACAGTTGACGGGTACTGGACTTACGGCAAGGACTTTCGCAGCATGACGCTTCATGTCCTTCTTTACGAGGGACCCCCCTATAGGGTAGAGCGCATCCAGTTCGTCGGCAACACCATTTTCCGGGACGATGAACTCATGGCGGCCATCCCCATCGCGGAAGGGGAGCCTCTGCTGCCCCGCGAGGTGGAAGAGGCGAAAGGCATCATCGCCCGGATGTACAGCGTTCAGGGATATGTGGACGTTGGTGCAGCGGGCAAGGACACGCTGCGCGAGGAACTCGTTCTCTCCGAAGAGAAACCGACGCTCGAGGTGCGCTTTCACATCGTAGAGGGTGAGCCTGTGTTCGTGCGCCGCATTCGTGTTGAGGGGCTGACCAAGACCGACGAGCTGGTTGTCTTGCGCAACCTGACGTTCCACCCCGGCGACCGTGTGAATGCCGACCGGCTGAGGGAAAGTGAAACGGTGCTGCGTAACACGGGGTACTTCGATCTGTCCGAGCCCAGGGCCGTGGAGATATCTTTGGAGCCGGCAGAAGGGGCGCTGCGGGACGCCATCGTGCGCGTCAAGGAGGGGGCAACCGGCGCTCTGTTCTTCGGACTGGGCATCAGCTCGGGAACGGGGATTATGGGGGACATATCCTTCCGCGAGAGGAATTTCGACATCACCAACCGGCCCTCGAGTTGGCGCGATCTGTGGCGGGGCAACGCGTTCAGGGGGGGCGGGCAGAGACTGGAGGTCCATTTCCGTGCGGGGACGGAGCGCAGATCTTTCGGGATATCGTTCCTGGATCCATCCGTGGACAACTCCATTTACAGCCGGGGAGGGGAACTGTACCTGCGCCTAATCGGTTGGGACCAGTTCGAACTGAGCAGAACCGGCGCGAGCGTTTCCTTCGGCAAGCAGCTCGGCCGGCACGTCTCGCGGCGCTTCGAGGTGGGTTACGAAAGTGTCGCCATGAGCAATCTCGCCGGCGGCGCTCCGCCGCAGATCAGCCGGGACAAAGGCTCCTACAAGAAACCTTACGCCTCGCTCACCTACACTCTCGACAAGCGGGACAACCCCATCGTACCCTCAGCGGGCTATCTGGCGAGGTTGAGCGTCGAGATGGCGTTTCTGGATGTGGAGACCATAAGGGTGCTCGGCGACCTCGAAAAGCACTGGACGGTGCTGAAGCTCGAGGAGGGCGGCAGGCACCTCTTGGGGCTGCGCGGCAGGGCCGGGGTCATGGAGTCTTACGCCGGAAAGAGGATCCCGGTCTTTGAGCGCTTCTATGCCGGGGGGATGGGGTCGCTCAGAGGGTTTGAGCCCTGGGGTGTCTCGCCGGTGGAGCCGGTCATGAACAACCAGGTGGGTGGGCAGTCCATGCTCGTCGGTTCGGCCGAATACAGCATCCCCCTTATCAAGAATGATGTGCGGCTCGCCGCTTTCCTGGATGCCGGCTACGTCGAGGAGGAGGTCCTTGGCATCTTTTCGGGTTGGGACAACCTGAGGGCATCGGTCGGGATCGGGGTGCGCTGGCAAATCTCCGTGCTCGGCGGCGTGCCCTTTTCGCTCGACGTCGCCTTCCCCGTCATGAAGGAAGACGAAGACGTGACGCGGCGTGTCCACTTCTCCCTCGGCATGAGCCACTGGTTCTGAGCGCCGTGTGGATGGAGGTACTCAACAGAGACCTGCGCTCGCGCAGAACGCGTGCTTTTCGTGGCCAGAGCGCGAGTCTCGCCCGCCGTGGCCCATCGCCGGTTGCGGCATCCGGGGCGAGACGCCCCGGCTGCCTCACCGTCGGCCATTGGCTCTGAGCTCCGTGTGAAGGAACGTGGTATAATCTCGGAAGGAACGCTCCAATGAAGCTCTCGTTAGAACGTGCAGCGGCCTGCGGGCTGTCGTTGATCGTGATGTCGGCACTGGTTTTCGGTTCGATGCCGGCCTCCGGTCAGGAGGAGGCGCCGGAAGCCGGGAAGGTGAGTGCCCCCTTCAAGCTGGCGGTTGTGGACCTGGATGAGGTCCTGACTCAGAGCGAGGAATGGTCGGACTACCTGGATGAAAGCCAGAGGTTGCAGGAGAAGATGCGCCGCACCCTCGAGAAATACGAGCGACAGCTCCGCATCCTGCGCAGCGAGTACGAGAACCTGCCGCCCGGAACAGATCTGGCCGGGGAGAAGCAGCGACAGTTGGAAAACGCCCTGCGCCAGTATCGTGAGTCCAGGAACGAGTTCGAAGAGCAACTGCGCAAACAACGCGTCGAGTCGCTGAGCAAACTGTTCAACCAGATCAACGAAATCGTCAAGCGCTACGCCGAGGAGAATGACATAGACCTGATTCTGAAGAGACAGAAACTCGATGTCTCACCGAGGCAACCGTTAGAGTTGGGGGTTGTCGTCACGACCGCCCAGGTGCTGTATGCCAGGGAAAGGTATGACGTCACGGATGCGATTGTGCGGGAACTCAACGCGCGGTACCCCGGAGAGATCAAGGAACGGTAGCCGTTGCGGCGCCATCCGGCCTTCGCAGCCTGAGTGCTGCTTCGGCGGAGTAGCCTCGCACCCTGAAAAGGAGGGAAGGTGACCCGGCGCCAGAACACGATCCGGGAAACGGCGGAGCTTTGCGGCCGTGGGCTTTTCTCGGGGGATGAGGCCAGGGTGCGGCTTTGCCCGGCTGATCCGTCCACCGGGATAGTCTTCGTGCGCAGGGACCTGCCGGACAACCCCGTGGTCCCGGCTCTGGCCGAGGCCCTTGGTGACGGTTTCCGCTGCACCGCTCTGCAGCGCAATGACGTCGAGGTGCGGAGCGTGGAGCACCTGTTGAGCGCCTGCATGGGGCTGCGGGTGGACAACCTCGTGGTCGAGGTCGAGGGGGAGGAACTGCCCGCCTCCGGAGGCTCTGCAAGCGCATACGTCGAGGCCATTCTTGAGGCCGGAATCGAGGAGCAGAGCACCGAGCGGCAGACTCTGACACTCGAGGAACCAGTAGCGCTGTCCGAACAGGGGGCGAGCATCGTGGGCATGCCGGCCGAGGAGGGACTGACTCTGAGCTACGTTCTGGAGCTCGACGAAGCACCCGTGCCGCCACAGGTCGTCACTTTCCGCATCGAGCCCGACAGCTACGCGAGCGAGGTGGCTCCGGCCAGGACCTTCGCGGTCGAATCGGCTTACGAGGAGTTCGCGCGGCGGGGAGCTGGCGGCGGGGTTACGGACGAGAACGCGCTGATTATCTTCAGGGACGGCTCGGTCAGGACGGCCCGGAACGGCATGAAGGCGGAGCTGCTTTTCCCGGACGAATTCGCCCGGCACAAGGTGCTTGATTTGCTCGGCGACCTGGCCCTGACGGGGGTTGACGTCCAGGGCAAGATCGTGGCTGTTCGCAGCGGACACAAGCTCAATACGGCCTTCGCCGCCCGGCTGCGCAGCATGCTCGCCGAAAAAAGGGCGCCGGAAGAATATCTCGACATCCGGGAGATACAGCGCGTCCTGCCGCACCGCTTTCCCTTCTTGATGGTGGACCGCATCCTGAGCATCGAGGAAGACAACAAGATCGTCGGCCTGAAGAACATCTCGATGAACGAGCCCTTTTTCCAGGGCCATTACCCCGACTATCCGGTCATGCCGGGCGTGCTGCAGATCGAGGCAATGGCCCAGGTGGCCGGCGTTCTGCTGCTGCAGAAGCTGGAACACACCGGCAAGCTTGCCCTGTTGGTCGCATTGGACGGGGTGAGGCTGCGCAGAGCCGTCATGCCGGGGGACCAGCTCATACTGGAGGCGGAGGCGGCCCGCGTGCGCTCTCGCTTCGCTCAGGTCAAGGCCCGCGGCCTGGTGAACGGGGAGGTGTGCTGTGAGGCGGAAATGAGATTCATGCTGGTTGCTCCGGAAGTGCTCTGAGCCAAGCAATCCACCGGCCCGTTCGCTCTGAGCGCTGGAGCGGGCGGTGCAAGGGCTTCTTCTGGTCTTGTGAGGGTGGCAAGTGGCAGTCATGAAGATACATCCCACAGCATGTGTGGATGCCGGGGCCGAGTTCGGCACGAACGTGGAGGTCGGCCAGTATGCACAGATCGGCCCCGAGGTGAGGATCGGAGACAACTGCTCGATCGGCCACGGCTGTCACATTGAGGGCAGAACGCACCTGGGCAACAACAACATCCTTTACCCCTACGTCGTCCTCGGCACAGCGCCCCAGGACATGAAGTATCACATGGAACAGACGCAGCTGATGATAGGTGACGACAATGTGTTTCGGGAGTTCGTCACGGTCAACCTCGGCACGCCCACCGGTTCGGGGGTGACGCGGATTGGCAATCGGAACTACTTCATGATCTTCAGCCACGTGGGGCACGATTGTGAGATAGATGACGATGTGATCCTGGTCAACGCCGTCCTCCTCGGCGGGCACTGCAAATTGGAAAGCGGCGCGAAGCTCATGGGCGCAGCAGCGCTCAACCCCTTTGTGACCGTCGGAAAGCTCGCCTTTGTGGGGGGACTGAGCCGCATCGCGCAGGACGTTCCCCCGTTCATGATTGTCGAGGGCAACCCGGCAAAGGTCCGGCGGGTCAATGAGGTGGGCCTGCTGAGGGCCGGTTACTCCCCCCACTCAATAGAGAGGCTCCGCGAAGCCTACAAGCGCATATACAGGCCCAGGAACAAGGAACTGAACCGAATGAAGGAGTTTCGAGAAATAGAGGCAAGCGCTGACTCGAGCGAGGAAATGCTGTATCTGGTGCGATTCCTGCAGCGCTCTCTGCAGGGGAAGAACGGTCGCTACCGCGAGAGCCTTCGCACACACTGACGCTCTCGGTCACTCCTGCAGGGAAACATGAGCAAGAAAAGCAACTCAAAACGAACGGCGCGGCGAATCGGGGTCTTCGGGCTCGGTCGGTTCGGTTTCGGGCTCGCGGTCAGGCTCGCCGAGCTGGGGGCCGATGTGCTCGCCGTGGATTCTGACCCAGGGGCGGTCGAGCAGGTGGACCAAAGGGTCTCCAGGGCCATTTGCCTGGATGTGACAGATGAGTTCGCCATGAAAAAGGCCGAGGTTGACACGCTGGACCTGGCCATCGTCTGCATCGGACGCAACATCGAGTCCAGCCTCCTGGCCACGGCGGTCCTTCGCAAGCTCGGCGCCAGGCAAATATGGGTGCGCTCCATTGATCAGAACCAGGCCGAGATCCTCGAAGCCATGGGGGTCACCAAGATCATAAGCCTGGAACAGGAAATGGCGCTTGAGGTGGCCCAGAGTATCGTGATGCCCGGAACACGCATGATTGCTTCCATCACCGTCGGGCATTCACTGGCCGAGGTGAAGGCCAAGCCCGAATTCGTCGGCAAGACCTTGAGAGAACTCAACTTCCGGGAAACCTACGGCCTCAATGTGGTGGCCATCAAGTCCAGGGAAGCCGTCCGTGACCCGGGCCGCCCCGAGAGGATCGAGACCAAAATCAACGACCTTCCCTTCGCCGACGACGTCATCCGCGAGGGCGACGTCCTCGTGGTGATAGGGGCCGACGACAACATCCTGGAGTTGCAGACCGAACACTGAACTCGGTGCGCCGCGCCCTCTGCCCAAGCACCCTTCGGGACCAACGGGCAGAAGGCGGCCGTCCGGGGGGTCATCCTTTCGAGGCGAATCCCTGCGGATGCGTGCTGTGCCATCTCCAGGCGGTCTCGATGATCTGGCGCAGGGACGCAAGGCGGGCCTCCCATCCGAGTTCGGCCTTGATCTTCTGCGGCGAGCTGACAAGCGCAGGGGGATCTCCCGGACGCCGCGGCCCCTCCTCCACCGGGATGTCCCGTCCTGTCACCCGCCGCGCCTCCTCGATGACTTCCTTGACGGAATGTCCTTGCCCGATGCCGAGGTTGTAGGTCATGCTCTGCCGATCCGCCAGGGCCTCAAGGGCCAGCACGTGTGCCCTCGCGATATCGAGCACGTGAATGTAATCCCGGATGCACGTGCCGTCGGGCGTGGGGTAGTCCGTGCCGTAGATCGAGATGCGCTCTCTCAGGCCCAAGGCGGCCCGGATGACGAGGGGTATCAAGTGGGTCTCCGGCTCGTGATCCTCCCCCAGAGAGCCGTCAGGCATGGCCCCGGCGGCGTTGAAGTATCGCAGGGAGGCATACCTCAGTCCGTAGGCGCTGGCATAGTCCTCCAGTATTCCCTCCACCGCCGCCTTGGTGCGTCCGTAAGGACTCATGGGCGCCAGGGGAAAATCCTCTGTGATGGGGGTCCTTTGCGGGATGCCGTAGACCGTACAGGAGCTGGAGAAAACGAACCTCTCGATGCCCGCCGAGCGCATGGCACGCAGTAGTCTGAGAGTGTTGACCACGTTGTTGAAGTAATACTTCTGCGGCTCCTCGACGGATTCCCCCACGCTGGCGCTCGCGGCGAAGTGCATCACCGCCTCGGCCCGGCTTTCGCAGAGGGCTTTGAAGACCCGGGCCTCATCTGCCAGGTCAACCCGGACGAGCCCGGATTCGCCGGTCGCTTCGGCGTGGCCCTCGGAAAGATCGTCGAACACGACGGGCTCGTGCCCTGCGCTTTTCAACTCGGCGAGGGCGTGACTGCCGACATAGCCGGCCCCACCTGTGACGACCACCTTCACCCTGTCGCCCCTTGCGCCAGAGTCGAGGGTTCCTGCCGGACTGTCGCGCAGGTTGCCCTATTTCCGCAAATCAAACGCATCGGCCGGCACGGGCACGTGAACCTTGTGGTTGGTCAAACGCAGGCGGATAAGCGTGCCCTCCAAGGGGTAGGGATACCAGATCAGGAGCTCGCCGGGCACTCTGACGGGCTCCCCATCGGGTTTCCGGGCGGTCGTCGGTTCTGAATACCAGATTCTGGTCCGGAGGGAGCCGTCCCATCTGAACTTATCCAGGCGCAGCACCTCTTCGGTGGTGCGATCAATGAGGATGGAGTTGAGGACTTTGAGCCCAACTTCAGGCTCTCCGGCAGCCACGATGGAATCAATGGTCCACGTCGGCGGATAGACCACGGGATTCTGGATGTCTCCGGCGACGATGTCCCAGCGGCGGGGATAAGCCTTCAGGACCTGCGTCTTGCCCTCCAGCAGGCTCATCATGTTGAGCGCCTGTGCCAGGTCATCCGGCATGAAATGAATGCGGTCGGCAACGGGCTTGATCGGCTCATCATACTTGCCGCTGTAAGGGAGGTTGCGGAAAATCGGCATGCGCACCACGTATTCCTCGCCGTTGCCCACAAGCTCAATGTACGTCTGGCCGGGTCCAGACAGCTTCAGGCGGATCTTTCCGGGCTTTTCCAGCATGAGCTTCCCGGAGATGTTGAGCTGCGGGGGCTGCCGAAGCAACGGGCTTGTGATGGCCGCCTGACAGTCGGCCGTGAGGGTTAGAAAGGCCGCGTCGTTGGAAATGAGGCGCTCTTTCAACTCGGCGAGGCTCTTCTCTTGCACCTCGCCCGTGGAGGGAGGTTCCCGGAGTTCCGCCGGCCCGCCCGCACACCCTCCCGCGGCCAGCAGAAGGCTCAGACCACCCAGAACCGTCCCCAGCACCGCAAGGGATCTTGTGCTCGCAATTTTCATCTTCGCTCCTCCGCAATGAGCATTCAAACGGGTTCGGTCCCCGTCATGTCGTAAACCCAGCGCAGCCCGTCTGTTGGGTGCGATACGAGTTCGTCCGGTCGGAAGAACCTGCCGATCTCCTCGACCGCGCTCTGCACGCTGTCGCTGCCGTGGATAAGATTGTAACGGTCGCTGAGTGCAAAGTCACCTCTTATGCTCCCCGGAGGGCTCTCAGTGCCGAATGTCTCCCCCATCATGTCCCTGACCACCTGCACGGCGTTCTTGCCCTCCAGCACCATCACCACCACCGGGCCGCTCGTGACGTAGCGCACGAGAGGTTCGTAAAAATGCTCTCCCCTGTGCGTCGCATAGTGTTCGCGAACAAAGCTTTCCGACAGCTCCAGCATCTTCAGAGCGAGGATCCGGAATCCCTTCCTCTCGAAGCGGCTGATGATCTCACCTACCAGGGCCCTCTGCACCGCATCGGGTTTCAGAAAAACCAGAGTCTTCTCAATCGGCATTCGGTGCCTCCTGCTCCACCGGCTCCCCTCGGCGGCCCGGCGGACCTCCCGTGCCCTCACCGCAGGGCCAGTTCCCGGCATTGGTCCACGTACAGGGCCCGCACCCTGGCGAAGAACTCGCGGTAGCGCTCGCTGCAGTAGTCCGGGTAGGTCCATTCCCAGGGCTCGAACGCCCCGCCCCGCCAGCGAAGGGTGGCCTCTGCATAAATCCCTGCCCGCACGTAAATCCTGTGCGAGTAATCCTTTGTGGTCGCCAGCACCAGTTTGCTCTCGCTCACGTAGCCCGGGTCCAGGTTGACGGGACGCTGCGGCCCGCACGAGACCTGAGCGGCCAACTGGCGCTCCAGACGATTCGTGGTGTGCTTGATCTCAACGATGTTCTCGGGCCCTGCCAGCTCGCGGAAGCTGTATATCCGCCTCAGCAGGCCAGGCCCCATCTCCCCCTCGTAGTAATCGGTGGAGTCGAACGGCCAGGTTCCACTGGTCAAGTCGGTCGCCCCGAGGGCCTGCTCCAGCAGGTCGGCCGTCCGTTCGAGCCACTCTTCCCGGCCCGCCAACACTGCGCAGATCACCTTGACCGGCTTTGCTGCCTTTGCCTGTCCCATAACCCTCTGGCTGCCCCCTCAGTGCACTTCGGCTACACCTCCGGGGGGTCCAATAGACGCACCAATTGCTCCAGCATTGCCCTTACTCTGCCACCCAGTTCCCCGGGCGGCACATCGCTCTGCGAACCGTCCCGCCGGACCTGCAGCTCCAGCTCTCCGCTCTTCAGGTATCCCTTGCCCACCACCACCCGGAGGGGGAACCCGATCAGGTCGGCGTCCTTGAACTTCACCCCCGGCCGGTCCCTGCGGTCGTCGAGGATCACGTCGGCTCCGACCTGCCGCAGCGCCTCGTAGGCCTCCTCCGCCGCGGCCACTATCTTCTCGTCGCTCATGTCGAGCGGCACGACCACCACCTCGTACGGAGCGATGGCCGGCGGCCACACGATCCCCCTCTCGTCGGCGAGCTGTTCGACGGCCGCCGCCGCGATGCGGTTCACCCCGATCCCGTAGCAACCCATCACGTAGGGCCGCTCCCGCCCCGAGGCGTCGAGGAAGGTGGCGTTGAGGAGCTTGCTGTACTTCGTGCCGAGCTGGAACACGTGCCCCACCTCGATCCCGTGCGAGAGCTTCATCGCCTCCCCACATCGCGGGCAGGGGTCGCCGTCGCTCGCCGTGTGGATATCCTCGATGCGGCCCGGCTGGAAATCCCGCCCCGGCACCACTCCGACCAGGTGTGCCTCCGCCCGGTTGGCGCCGGTCACCCCGTTCTCTATGCGGAGCACGGCCGGGTCGGCGACCATCTCGATGCCTTCGAGTCCCACCGGTCCCGCAAAGCCCACCGGGGCGCCCGTCGCCGACTCGACGGTTTCCGCGTCCGCCGCCTCCACGGACTTCGCGCCGAGCGCCCGCGCCAGCTTGGCCTCGTTCAGCTCGTGGTCCCCCCGCACCAGCGCCGCCACCGGCCGCCCGTCGGCGCGGTAGATGAGGGTCTTGATGATCTGTTCGGGCGCAACGCCGAGCATCCCGCCCACCTGCGCGACGGTGCTGGCGCCGGGCGTGGGGACTTCCCTGAGCTGTGGGTCGGCCTTCCGCTCCGCCGCCGACGGGGGCGCCCCCACCTCCGCCCTCTCGGCGTTGGCGGCGTAGCCGCACGCAGCGCACTCGAGGTACAGGTCGTCCCCGACGGAGCTCGACACCATGAACTCCTCGGACCGCGCCCCGCCCATCGCGCCCGACTCCGCCTCCACCACCACGTAGTCCAGCCCGCAGCGCTCGAAGATCCGGCAGTAGGCATCGTGCATGTCCCTGTAGGTCTCTTCGAGGCTCTCCTGGTCCGCGTGGAAGCTGTAGGCGTCCTTCATGATGAACTCACGGGTGCGCAGCACCCCGAAGCGTGGGCGGACCTCGTCGCGGAACTTCGTCTGAATCTGGTAGAGGTTCAGCGGCAGTTGGCGGTAGCTCGCCACGTTGTCGCGCACCAGGGCCGTGATGACCTCCTCGTGGGTCGGCGCCAGCACCCCCTGTCGGCCGTGCCGGTCGGTGAACCGGATCAGGTCATCTCCGAAGACCTCCAGCCTGCCGCTGCGGGCCATGATCTCGGCGGGCCAGAGGGCGGGCATGAGGACTTCGAGCGCCCCGGCAGCGTCCATTTCCTCCCGCACGATGGCCGTGATCTTGTTGAGGGTCCTCTGGCCGAGCGGCAGGTAGGAATAGGTGCCGCTGCCGAGCTTGCGGATCATGCCGGCGCGCAGCATGAGGACGTGGCTTTTGTTCTCCGCCTCGGCGGGGGTTTCCTTCAGGGTCGGTATGAGGGAGCGGCTCCAGCGCATCGCGGAAGTTCCGTGGTAAGCTTAAGGTCGTGGGTTAGCGCGTCGGGCCCGTTCTGGCGCGTGGGCGGCGCTTGAGGCAAGGCATTATAGCTGCCCGACGGCCCCGTTTCAATCGCCTGGGGGTCCCTTTGCCAGGACATCGCGACCCCCTTCCGAGCTGGCCTGCCACTACCCAGCAGCAAACCGAACCGTGCTGTCCGACAGGAGATGTCAGCGATGGACACCAGTTGGGAAAGATCTGGGTGAAACAGTGGATGAAACTCTGGATGAAACTGCCGGTGTTGACAGCAGCAGGACGGCCATTCCTGCGTTTCCCCTTGACGCGGGGGGCACCGATGATAGTATAAGGGTATGTGTCAGGCATTGGGCCCTTCGTTTCGTGGGATGCCGATGAGCCGGTGTAGAGCGGCTGTGTATTGGGTTCTGGTCCAGTGCCACGGCCTCCAGGCCGCTGTTTGAACCTGCAAGGCAAGCAGAGGCACTAACTCAGTGAGCGCGAGGCTGTTGCGCGGCAGGGAATTGCGGGAGAAGAAATGGTCAGCTTACCGAGCTATGCTGAGCCGCCAGTCTCTGAGGTGGTGGTCGGAGTGCAATTCGCGCCCATCGAGGAGCTTCTGGCATCCCATGTGGGTCTTTACTGGAACAAGGTACGTGATCGTTTACCGCGGGCTGAGGAACACGCTCCTATCGGACACGTTATCGAGCAGTTCCAACAGGAGGAAAGGCCCGAAACCCGCATCGAGGCCCTGACCAAGCCGCCTCTTGCTCGGAGCTGGTTCCTTAGTGATGCCGGAGACACACTCGTCCAGCTGCAGCGCGACAGGTTTTTGCACAACTGGCGGAAGACAAGCCCAGACAATATCTACCCGCGCTATCCTTCGATCAAGAACACCTTCCTTGAGTTCTGGCGGGCGTTCCTGGGGTTTCTCCAGGAGGAAGGGCTTCCTTCGCCCACGGTGGATCAGTGCGAACTCACCTATGTGAACCACGTTCGCAAAGGCCAACCGTGGGAGTCCATGGCGGATGTGGGCGCCGTTTTCAGTTGCTTCGACTGGTGCCCGCGCGGGAGCTTCCTACCAGTCCCGGAGGACGTGCGGTGGCACATGCGATTCCTCCTGCCCGAGGGCCAAGGAAGGCTCTATGCCGAGGTTATCCCAGCGCGCCTCGTATCCGAGAAGATCAGCATCATTCGATTCTCTCTGACGGCCCGAGGAATGCCCTCGGGAGAGGCAGATGCTGACGCTCTGGCTGCTTGGTACGACTTGGCCCACGAATGGATCGTCAAAGGCTTCTCGGAGCTGGTGAGCGAAGAAACCGATGACCTTTGGAAGAGGGACCGATGAGTGTCCAAGTCACCATTACGACAGACGTGGGATTCGACCCAGTGGTGCTAACCATGGACAGCAAGGCTCTGACGGATCTTGAGAAACAGGCCACTGTTACCTGGGTCCGGGCGCCTGTCCGTCGGAAACCAGCGCCGCGAGAGACCACCCTTGAGGAAATAGAGCTCCAGTTAGGCCAAGACAGCGCTACTAACCCGGATGAGGAGCCGCAGAATTGGATTGACGTAGTTGTAGTCCGTGCTGGGAAGCTCTGCGACCTCCCACGGGGCTGGGACGGTTCCGGGAGTCCGCCTCTCCTGCCGACCATACTTGCCGCCGCACAAGACCTACTAGAGCAGCTCCGCAACGTGATCCCGGCTGACCTTCCTGACCCGTTCGTATGCCCATTGTCGGGAGGCGGGCTTCAGATTGAAGTGACCTCGGACACAAAGCATCTGGAAATCATGTTTGACGGTCCCTCTGAGATTATCTTCCTGAAGGAAGAGAACGTCGCTGGGGAGGAAGTCATGGACAGCGGGCAGCTCAGCGCTCGGGACGTGCCAAACATCAAGAGACTGTTCAAATGGTTTGATTCGGCCTGACACGCTTCTATGGCAGAATCAGTAAACCTCCGTGATGATCCGGATATCCCCGACGACGAGTTCCTCTACCATTCCATTCTTCCCGAACATGTGAAAGCAGGCGAAAACCGCCCATCGAGTGCTGCCTTCTACAGCGCTACTGAACCGAACATCTCGGTGGACCGTGCTTCGCTGAGTTCGCCTCGTGACACTTTGAAACGTCGCCCAAGGGCTACTCGCGTTGCTCAGCTTTCCGCCGGACAGGCACGGGCAACAGAGAATGTGGCAGGGGTGGCTTCTGCCCCCATTCAGGACAATCGTGCCCACGCTCTGATCTTCCCACAGGATGGCGTCGTCAAGAGTGCGTGGCACACGACAGCTCGCAAGCTCGCCAAGGCTTCGGTCTGGGCGTTGGTGGCTGGCAGCGAAGGTTGAACTGAGGGCGGTGTGCGGGCAGGCAATCTCGTCAACTCAGGTCGCTTCCTGTTGACAGGCGAGGCCACGTTGTGTCCCGATTCATGTACTCGCCGGGTGCCCTGTTCCTCCCCCTTCGGGCCCCGTCACGGCCAGCTTTGGCAACGCCTGCAACGCCCCAGCAACATCGAGCAGACTGGGGTCGGTGTAGACGTTCTGAGGTCCAGCGAGGAGTGCCGCATGGCAGCCTGAGCAGTGCGCGGCGACGGCACGGTCTACGTGAGGTTCCTCTCCCCGTTCACGCTGCTCAGAATCGAGAAAGCCCAATGAGGGCAGCAGGGGGGATGGGGGCGCTTTATATCCAGAATATGCTGTGGTCCAGCGTCCCGGTGATGGTGTCGTAGATGGCCCACAGACCTGCGATGCTGAACTGTCCGAGTATCATCCCGAGGAAAAAGCGCCTCGCCGAGCGCAGCAACCTGGTGCCGCCGACCTTTGTGACGCCGAGCTTGATCGCCCAGGCCAGCAGGATCGTCAGCCACAACTGGTCCGTCCAATAGATCGAACAGACGATGAACCCCACCGGGTGGATGGGCCACCACAGCAGGGAACGCTGTGCCACGATGAGCCCCGCCATGATCGCCGCCCCGACGGCGCTCCAGGCGTAACCGGCATAGTTAGGGGAGCTAAGTGGGGGGGTGATCAGATCCAGGCCCCATCCGAAGGTGTACTTGGGCCCGTCTATGAAGAACCACGTGTGCAGGCTCGCCGCCCCGTGGCGATACCCGAGCCAGATGGTCGCCAGGCTCGCCGTAGCGAAGGCGATGAAGGCCGCCAGCAAGAGCAGGGGGATCAGGCCGCGCGCCTTCCTGCGCGCCAGGTACATCCCGTGGGCCGCCGAACTCATCACCGTGGTGCGGATGTCGCTCATCCAGACCCAGCTGTGGGTCAGCACCCCATAACCTCTTGCCTCTATG
>JAUWZH010000311.1 GCA_030615435.1 Candidatus Brocadiaceae bacterium
CCACCGCCGCCAGGTGTCCGACCCCCACCCTGCCGCTGGCGAGCCTGCCCTCCACCGGCTCGATGACGTGGACCCCGTCCAGCTCGCGCAGCGCGGCGACGTTCCGCCGCACGGCGGCGCTGGCCCACATGCGGTCGTTCATCGCCGGGGCGAGCACCTTCGGGCAGTCGCAGGCCATCCAGGTGGTGCTCAGGATTTCGTCGGCGATCCCACAGGCCACCTTCCCTATGATGTTGGCGGTGGCGGGGACGATGACGAGGACGTCGGCCCACTCGGCGAGCTCGACGTGGACGAGGCGGGCTTGCTCCTCGGGCACCCATAGCCCGGTGGCCACAGGTCGGCCTGAGAGCGAGCGGAAGATGGACGCTGAGACGAGCCGCTGCGCGGCCTGCGTCATGACCACCCGCACCTCGTGCCCGCGGCCCATCAGTGCCCGCAGCACCGAGCACGCCTTGTAGGCCGCGATGGACCCGCTGACGCCGAGGATGATGTTCCTGTCTTCTGGGTCTTGAGCCATGTCGGTTCCTCTGCTGGAGAAGGCCTCCAATCATACCTGTCCCCCGCCCCCGCCGCAGGGAACGCCGGATTCCGGCGGGGCGATCTCCTCGACAGCTCTTGCTATGTCGCGTGCATTTGCATCCTCAGGTGCGATGAAGCTCCTCGAAGGGCGCTCGTCTCGCCCCCTCCGGGACGAGCACGGCGGACCGAGGTGAACTGAGTGTCGGCGGGCGGCGATTCTAACTGCTCCCCCGGAGCATGTCCAGCGCATGTCCACCATTCCCTCCGCGGGAGGCAAGAAAGCGTCGGCAGGACGTAGCAGGGCGCTCCGGCGTTGGGGGTGCGCTCACAGCCGCTCAATGTCCTCATATTGGCTGTCCTTGGGGAGAAACCTGGCATAGTGCCGCCGGAACCATGCGCAGTTCGTGCCTCGAGGCCGTCACGACGAGGACATCGAGCGGCCGTGAAGGTTCTCCAAAAAGCAGTATCTGTTGACGATAATGCCTATTGACATTTGGCTATACTTTGGATTAAACTCATTAGTAGGAGTGCCGCCTTGCTCCTGGCAGCATGTGGGCATGCGGTCAAGAACCTGTGCGGGGAGAAGAAAGATGAAGCGTATCGGAGGTGGGTTGAAGAGAACACTCGAACACCTTCGCGCCATGGGCCGCACCAGGCGGGGCCAGGGCCTTGTCGAGTACGGGCTCATCCTTGTTCTTATTGCCGTTATCTGTGTAACCGCCCTCAGAACAATCGGCCAAAAGCCCGAGCAGTTGACCAATAGGGTGACAAACGCCCTGCGGTAGCGAGCCGTCACGCTCTGGCGACCTCAAGAAGTGTGCGTGGCACAAAGCGTCGTTCGGCCCCGAACGGCGACTCCAAAGCCTTCTCCAGGATTTGTCCACCATGTGCAGGTTTGAGATTTCTGTTGTCCTATCCTCTTGTGGCGCGCAGAGTTGCGCGTCGGCTGGACGGCTTTGCGCGCTGATCAGCAAACTCCATACTTCGCTGCGGTCTCGTACATGGCAAGGACGTTTTCAGTAGGAGAGTCGTCCTGGAGTAGGTGAGTTGGCGCGAAGCAATAGCCGCCGCCGGGCATCATAATATCAAGCGTGTTCCGACAGTAAGCGACAACGTCTTCAACCGTGTCCGTTGCGACAGGTCCCGCAGTGGAGATGCACCCGTGAAAAGCAAGTCGCCCTCCAAACATACTCTTTAGGTACTGTGGGGACATGTCTTTCGCCTCGGGTTGAAGTGTGTCGACAACCTGGATTCCCATTTCGATAAAATCTTCGTACGCCCAACTGCTCGATCCGCAGGTGTGCATCATAACGGAGATATCATAAGCCCTGGCCAGATCGCAGAATTTCTGATATGGCGGACGAATGTGTTTGCGGAAGATTGCCATACTGATAATCGGGCCGATTTGCGTCCCTAGATCCTCCCCCAACCAGATGAAGTCCACCATCCCTTTGGCTGCCTCCAGAATCCGACGGGTTACCTCAAGTTGGATACCCATTCGACGGTCGGCAAGCAGCAAGCTGGCGGGGTCATCCGTAATGAGGTCAATGAACATCTGTTCCATCCCGCGCAACATGCCGTTGCCGTTTATGATGTCTCCGTAACCTGCGGCCCCATTTATCGCATACTCCTCATAGTTCTTGCAGGCGTCTAGGATTCCCGAGTAGTCATAGTCGTCTGGAGAGGGCATCGGCCAGTTGGCAACGATCTCCTCGTTTGCATTGAGTAGTGGAAAATCGCAGAAGTCCCAATAACCGCCCGTCTCGTGTTCGACCCAGCGTGTATGAATGCCCCAGTCGCTGACTTTCACCCCTCGCTCCGGGATATCTTCGTGCAGTTTAGGTCCGCGGTAGGGTGCGCTGACGGATCGAAAATCAACGCCGAGTGCCCGGGATAATCCTTCCGAATCATCCGCCCTCAGGCCGAAATGCTCCTTCAACCTTGCGTCAATTCCCCGATTGGCCGAGTAATTCACAGGCACGCGATCGGGCTCCTGGTTTGAAAAGGCCGTCAAGACCCTTTCTTTGGAGGTCATTGTTGGACTCACGTGACTTCTCCCTTTTCAGCTAACGGAAAGCTCCGCGGCCCTCCGAAGCCTCTTGTCCTCCGTAGCCTTGGCAGAGGAGGATGGCGTAGGCGGTTGGCGAAGGAGGGTCCAGTGCGTCCCATGGTTCGGCAGTCCCATTCAAGACTGCGTCCGGGTTTCGACCTTCACGGAGAAACCATTCCGATGAGTGATGGTTCCCGTCGCTCTTTCCCCAGGCGCGAGAGTCATTTCTGCGGCTTGGTCGTTCTCTCCACATGCGTCGGCGCGGTTGGTGGCGTGCTGAATGCTCCAAGATTTCGGCTCACCGCTCAGATTCACTGCCTCGAAGCCGCTACAGTGCTTGCCGTTCCTCCAGCATCTGAAGGAAACATCGTGGGGCAGACCTTCTCGGCCGTTACACGCGTGACGGAACAGTCGAACAGGTGTATTTCCCCGTGTCCCCCA
>JAUWZH010000261.1 GCA_030615435.1 Candidatus Brocadiaceae bacterium
GGCTGATCGCGGTCTGTCGGATCGGTTGCTACATACCCGCACCGGGCATTGACGCCAAGGCGCTCGGGGAGCTGCTCGATCAGGCTCGCGGCGGCGTGGGCGCCGTGTTGGGCATGATCAACATGTTCGCCGGCGGCGCACTGTCTCAGGGCGCTATCTTCGGCCTTGGCATCATGCCGTACATAAGCGCCTCCATCATCTTCCAGCTCCTCGCCAATGTAATCCCGAGCCTGGAAAAACTCCGCAAGGAGGGGGAAGCCGGCCGCAAGAAACTCAACCAGTACACGCGAATCGCGACAGTGTTCATCTGCCTGTTCCAGGGCATGGTCCTCGTGCGCGGCCTCTACCGCTTCGGCGTCATCCCCGAGTACGTCACCGAGTCCTGGATGCGCTCTCTGTGGTTCTCACTCTCGAACGGCTTCCTGCTGATGGCAGGAACCATGTTCCTGATGTGGATCGGAGAACAGATTGACGAACACGGCATCGGCAACGGCATATCGCTGATCATCATGGTGAGCATCCTGGCCAGGCTGCCGAGCCAGATAACCCTCATGGGCGAGAACATCAGCAGGGCTGAAAGCCAGCAGAACGCCATCTTGAAAACCGTCGTCCTGCTCGCCCTTTTCGTGGCTCTCGTGGTGGCCATCATATACATAACTCGAGGCGAGCGGCGGATCCCCGTCCAGCAGGCCAAGCACGTGCGTGGACCGAAGGTCTACGGCGGCCAGAAGCACTACCTGCCCCTTAGGGTCAACCAGGCCGGCGTCATGCCTCTGATCTTCGCCAGCGCGCTGCTCCAGTTCCCGGCCATTATCGCCGGCTCTGCGGCAGAGTCCCTGGCAAGCAACCCGGACGGCTTGTGGTACAAGTTCTTCCGTTTCATCGGCAACACTGTGACCTCCGCCAGTGGACTGACGCTCAGCTATGTGTTGCTTTACGGGTTGATGATATTCTTCTTCTGCTACTTCTGGACCGCCATCATGTTCAATCCTCAGGAGATGAGCGAGAACCTCAAGGACTACGGCAGCTTCATCCCCGGCATTCGGCCCGGCAAACGGACAGCCAACTACCTGGAAGGGGTCATGAACCGGATCACCATGGCCGGCAGTTGTTTCCTCATCGGGATTGCACTGATGCCGATGTTCGTCACGTGGGCGCTCCAGATTCCGTGGCAGAGCGCCAGCCTTTACGGAGGAACCAGTATCCTCATCGTCGTCGGCGTCGCCCTTGACCTGATGAACCGGATCAACCAGCACCTGGAGATGCGCCGCTACAGCGGATTTGCAGCCGGGGCCGCCGCTCGCAGGAGGTCAAGGAGGCGCCGCTGATCGGGCGGCGCCAGTTGAGGGCTCGACCGGCACGGCCTCGCTGGCTGCAAGAAACGCCGGGGAGCCGGGGGGGACATGCGGGAGGCCCATAGAGGTCTCGC
Organism: Candidatus Brocadiaceae bacterium; assembly: GCA_030615435.1. Lineage (GTDB taxonomy): Bacteria > Planctomycetota > Brocadiia > SM23-32 > SM23-32 > JAUWZH01. Next base: position 1,430 of record JAUWZH010000261.1, read on the forward strand.
TCCGGGCTTTCGTCAATGGATGAACAGCGGGGGGAATGGTTATCTCAATCCGCTCGGGCTCGCCCCGACGCCACTCGGGGGGTCCCCTTCGTTCTTCAGAGAGGAAAAGGGGTTAGCCGTTGAAACTGGTGTTTCTCGGACCGCCGGGAGCCGGCAAGGGCACACAGGCCTCGAGGATGGCTGAGGAGTTCGACCTTGAACACGCCTCGACCGGCAACATGTTCCGGCAAGCGGTGAGTGAGGACTCGGGACTCGGCGAGAAGGTCCGTTCGTGGCTCGATGCGGGGAAGTTGGTTCCCGACGAGCTTACTGCCCGCGTGGTCGGGGAACTGGTCCTTGAACGCTGGCAGAGCTTTATTCTGGACGGTTTCCCCCGCACGATACCACAGGCCGAGATGCTGGATGGGATGCTGCGGGAGCGAGAGCAGAGTCTCGATGCGGTCCTGTACTTCGATCTGGAGGAAGAGACGGCGATCGAGCGCCTGACCGGGCGCCTGGTCTGTAAAGAGTGCGGCGAGAATTACCATCGGCTCTTCATGCCGGCCCGACGCTGTGGGGTCTGTGACCGGTGCGGAGGAGAACTCAGCGTGCGCACCGACAGCTCAAAGGAGGTCGTTAGGGACCGGCTGGCCGAATACGATGAGAAAACCCGGCCGCTGGTGCCCTACTATGAACGGCGCGGGTTGCTGCGACGTGTGGATGCTTCGCAGGGGCCCGACGCTGTGAGCCGCGAGACAAGGGCGTTGCTGACTGGTCTCACTGCCCGGCAGCAGACATGAGCGACCACGGCGATCGGTTGTCACACGCTGGAGAAGGCCGGGCCAAGCGATATGGGGCGCGTCACTGCGAAAACGCCGGCTGAACTGGCCAGGATGCGGCAGGCCGGGCGCATCGTGGCCGAGGCACTTCAGCTCGTGAGGGAACAGGCGGCCCCCGCCGTGACGACCGAGAGCCTCGATCGCATGGTGGAAGAGTTGATACTGAGGCGGGGCGGCACGCCGGCTTTCAAAGGCTACCGGGGCTACCCCACCTCAATATGCACGAGCATCAACGAGCAGGTCGTGCACGGGATACCCGGCCCGGTGGAACTGAAAGAAGGTGACCTGCTCAGCGTGGACACGGGCGTGTTTTACGAGGGGTATGCGGGCGATGCCGCCATCACCGTCGAGATCGGCAAGTGCAGTGAGGAAGCCCGGCGGCTCAAGCAGGTGGCCCAGCAGGCCCTTGAGGCGGCGTTGGAGGTGGTGCGTCCGGGCGTGCGCGTTGCAGAAATCTCGCGCGCCATTCAACAGACGGCCGAGTCCGCCGGCTTCAGCGTGGTGCGGGAGTATACCGGGCACGGGATCGGCAGCGCACTGCATGAAGAGCCGTCCGTGCCGAACTACGTCAGCCCCTCGCAGTTGATGGGCGGACCGGTGCTGCCGGAAGGAGCCACCATAGCGATCGAGCCGATGGTAAACGCCGGCACGCATCGCGTTGAGGTGCTCGGTGACGGCTGGACCGTGGTGACGAAGGACGGCAAGGCCTGTGCACACGTCGAACATACCATCGCGGTGGACAAGGACGGTGCGATGATACTGACAGCGCTGTAGTACACTTGCCGGCCTGACGAGCAATTGATATAATCAGCGTTTACGTGTACCCATGGCCAAAGAAGAACCGATCACAGTAGAGGCTACGGTCAAAGAAGCTCTGCCCAACGCCAGGTTCAAAGTGGCGCTTGAGGACGGGCATGAGCTGCTGGCTCACGTCTCCGGCAAGATGCGGTTGCACTTCATACGCATCCTGCCGGGCGACCGGGTCACCGTGGAGATATCCCCTTACGACCTGGAGAAGGGGCGGATCGTTTACCGCTCCTGAAGCGGGGCGGCGGAACGTAGGACGGGAGTTCACAGGTGGCTGGCGCGGTCTTGTCGTCAGTGAGCCGACCGTCGCGCAGATGCCTCAAAATGTTTCCTGGGGTGCTTGGAGGTGCTCGCGTTGAAAGTCCGGGCATCGGTGAAGAAGATCTGTGAGAATTGCAGGATCGTTCGGCGAAAAGGCGTCCTGCGCGTGCTCTGTCAGAACCCGCGCCACAAGCAGCGCCAGGGATGAGAGAGGGATTCGTTTTTTCATGTTGAGGAGGTGGAGATAGACCATGCCACGAGTGGCTGGAGTTGACATCCCTGCGGACAAACATGCTGGGATCGCGTTGACGTACCTTTACGGGATCGGCCACACGTCGGCGCAGCACATTTGCGACGTGCTCGCCATCGAGTCCAACAAGCAGGCCCGCGAGTTGACCGAAGACGAACTGAGCCGTATCGGCTCTTACATAGAAAAGAACTTCGTCATCGAAGGAGAGCTCAGGCGCCTGGAAACTGCCAACATAGCCCGGTTGCGCAAGATCAATTGCTATCGCGGCATCCGTCATCGCAGGGGTCTGCCCGTACGTGGGCAAAGGACGCGCACGAATGCGCGCACCCGGAAAGGCAAGAAACGCACCGTCGCCAGCAGGAAGGGCGTCAAGGACATAGCTCACTGATCCTCTTTGTGCGCCCTGCCGGCGAATAAGGCGGAATTGCGCG
>JAUWZH010000085.1 GCA_030615435.1 Candidatus Brocadiaceae bacterium
GTGATAACCCGCCGACTCTGTACTCAGTGCCGAGGATATGATCGCCCACAAGGGTTCCAGGAGGAAAACTGAGGTCGAAGGTCTCACGCTCGATCGGCTGATTGAGGATCAATTCCGTAACAGTGTTCGTGCTAGACAAGACAAGTTTGCCGCCGAACATCTCAGCTGTATCCCAAGACTTCGGGAGATAGCCAAACATCTTGTCTGTTTCGTATCGAATCGTCAGCTCGGACACACTCTCTCCGCACTCTCTTTGCTTTCGAACCAAGCAGTATCCCTGATCTTCGGCCAGCCAATATCGCTCCCGCAAGGCATCCGTTGCGGCATCGAAAGTGCGTTCGAAGACGATGCACGGATGCCCGTCAGACTCTCCCCGGCCGGCCAAACGGACCTGGTCAGGTGGCGAAAGACCGACGAACGGATCAAAGAAACGCCATGTGGCAAATACTGGAATAATCTCCTCGCGGCGCAGCATATCGGCCGCGCGATCTATTAGGCCCCACCTGTGGCCATCGCTCCTCGCAAGTCGCCGAAGTTCTCCGTCCACATATGTAACAGCACTATCACTCGGCACAAAGCGCGCTTGAGATGCGCTCCATACTTGCCCAGTTTCATCGCAGCGGATCCTTTCACCATCGATCCGCAGCAGAAAGTCGCTTTGCACATAAGTGTCTTCAGCGGGCAAATCCGACCATACGAACTCGCCCATAGAATCCTGAACGAACAGAGATGCCTTCGGGTAGAGCGTCCTGGAATGCAAACGGAGGTATACAGTGCGCACCTTTGCCTCGCGTTCTTTCAACTTCTCGAGTACTCGATCCCACATCTCGGCATCTTCAAGAGCGGTAGCTGCCCCAAAAGCGCACACAGCGGCGGTACACAGAATCAACCCAAACAGTCTCTTAGTGCACGGCATGCTTGTCCTCCAGCCCGCAAGAGAAGAATCAGGCGACCCTAGCCAAGAACACCTGGCGGTCTGCCCGAAAGGAGCAGTCGCGGACGCTTGAGGTGATCGGGAACTGGGATGCAGTTGCCTGGAACCGCAGCCGGACAGGCGTGGTCGGTAACCGGCATATTGACGTGACGCTGCGCCGAAGATGCCGCCGGATTACAGCGGCTGCACCATTATTCGCTGAGCTATGCCCCGCCCCAGTACCAATCGGCCTTCGCCCACCATCACGATGACAGGCCCGCCGAAGCCGCCCCTTACGAGCAGTATTTCGGCTCCGGGAATGATTCCCATCGAGGCCAGGCGTCGGCTCAGTCCCGCCCCGCCCCGAAGGGCGACCACCCTGGCGCGTGTACCTGGCGGTAGCATGGTCAGCGGCATCAACGTCTCACCTCGTTTCGTGCCCGGCAACGACCTACGACAATCACTCTGAACATCCCCGCCTTGGCCACAAGACCTGGCTCGGAGGAAACGATGAAGTTTGGCAAGGCAAACATCATATTGCCAGTTCAACACTCAGTCAACAGAAAAGCATTGACACCTGCAAAGAAGCGTCCGGCCGCCGCCGCCCCTGTGGCACGGAAAGCCCCGCGCGCGCGGATAATGCTTATGTATCCCCGGCGTGTCCACACTGCCTCACGCCACGATGGATAGCCCGGCCGTCTCGGCCGCGCCGGTCAGGTAGTCTTGCCGTGGCCTCGCAGCAGCCAGAAGAGCAGACATCCGGGAGAGTCAGGCGGGCCCTTCGGTGTGACGAACAACTCATGCTGTTTTTGACGGGCGAGCACCGCAGCTACCAGGCCCTCCACGCGCCGGTAACGTTCGAAGACCTCAGGGAACGAGTCGGCAAGCTCCAGGACGTTCTCGGCATCCTTCAGGAGGTGTTTCGGATCCTCGCCGCCACCCTCCAGATACGCCTTGAGCCTCTCGCACATGTCCTTCAGGTGCAGCTCATATTCCCGGGAGGTCAAAGATGTCCTGGCCATGGCGCGACCCCTTTCCGACGCTCAAGGTGTTTTGCGGATTCTAACCGTTCCCGCCTGTGTCTGTCCACCCGTGGGAGGCGAGGAACTGCTTGCCACTCACGGTTCCTTGAGGCCTGAGGCGCTTGCCGGTCCCGACTGGGCGCTTCGTGTTTGCAGGCAGGAGGCCCGGATGGTAGGATTCCTGCGGTTCTTCGCGACGGGGTTCTTTTCTCTGCCGTGTGGAAGGACCCCCGAAGAGTTGCGGTACGTGCAGCGCGAGGTGGGCCACAAACAGGAAGGATGGGGAGCACCTGAAATCCTTCATCTGAGGAGGATTGCCCGGGGGCCGGCTGGAACCGACGTGTAGTGGACAGTGTCGCCACCTCACGCAGGGGCCACTCGGCGGCGGGCGTTGTTAGAACGGGCATGAGCAGAAGCGAAAGTCCAGAAATGACACCGCGGGAGAGGTTCATCGCCGCGCTCGAGAGGAGACCGTTTGCAGGCCGTGTGCCGCATTTTGAACTGCTGTTCTACCTCACGATGGAGGCATTCGGCAAGGTCCATCCCGCGCACCGCACCTACGCTCAGTGGGATCAGATGGAGGAGAAGGAGCGCAGGCTCCACCGCCAGGACATGGCCGAGGTGTTTATCGCGACCGCCGAGCGCTTCGAGCACAGCGCCATCTTGCTGGATTCCAACCCCAGGCGCCTCGAAGAAGAAATGCGCCTCATCGAGGCTGTGCGGGACAGGAGCGGCGAGCGCTACTTCCTCATGCTCTTCGGCTCTGGCACCTACGGCGTTCCGGCGGGGGATAAGATGGTGGAATTCGCCGTCCGGATGAGCGAGGAGCCGGACAAGCTCAAGGATGGCGCACAGCGGAAGGTGGATGACGCCCTGAAACGTGCGGAGAAGCTCGCCAGCCACGGCGGGCTCGACGGGCTGGCCTTGTGTGCCGACTACTGCTTCAACACCGGTCCGTTCCTTTCTCCGGCGCAGTTCGGCGAGTTCGTGGCCCCCTATCTGGCGCAGCTCGTCGCGGGCTACCGCGAAGTGGGCTTCTACATCATCAAGCACACGGACGGCAACATCATGCCGATCCTCGACCAGCTCGTGGAGGCGAACCCACATGCCCTGCACTCGCTCGATCCACAGGCCGGGGTGGACATCGCGGAGGTCAAGCGCCTCTGCGGGGACCGGATGTGCCTGATCGGGAACGTGAACTGCGCCCTCCTCGACACCGGCACCGAGGAGCAGGTGGTGCAGTCGGTGCGCTACGCGTTGCGGCACGGCATGCCGGGCGGCGGTTACATCTTCTCCACCAGCAACTGCATTTACACGGGCATGAGGCTCTCGCGATACGAGCTGATGCTGGACGTCTGGCGTCGAGAGGGGAATTGCTGAGGAGAGGCCGATGGCGAAGCGGGGTGTCATTCGCGTGGCCACCTGCCAGTTCGCAACGGGTGGCGGCATCCGACGCAACGGCGCCATGGTTCGCCGACAAATGGCGCAGGCGGCGGACAAGGGCGCCGATGTCGTCCACTTCCCTGAATGCGCCCTGTCGGGCTATGCGGGCATGGATTTCGAGGGCTGGAGCAGCTTTGACTGGGACGCATTGAAGGAAGAGACGCTCGGCATCTGCGCTCAGGCGCGGGAGCGGGGGCTCTGGGTTGTCCTCGGCAGCTCCCACCGGCTCTCCGGCAAGCACCGCCCCCACAACTGCCTTTATGCGATTGACCCCCGGGGCCGCATAGTGGATCGCTACGACAAGCGCTTCTGCACCGACAGGGACCTCAAGCACTACTCGCCGGGCGAACACCTCGCGGTTTTCGAGGTGAACGGGGTGCGCTGCGGCATGTTGATATGCTATGACGTGCGGTTCCCGGAACTCTACCGCGCATGCGGCAAGCGCGGCGTCGAGTGCATGTTTCACTCGTTTTACAACGCCAGGCACAGTGGGCCGGACATCCTGACGCTCATCACCCGCTCCTCCGTGCAGACGCGCGCCGCCTCGAACTACATGTGGATCAGCGCCACCAATGCGTGCGGACACTACCAGTGCTGGCCGAGCGTGTTCGTGCAGCCGGACGGGCGGATCGCCGCCTCCTTGAAGCGCAATCGTGCCGGGGTGATGGTCAACAAGGTGGACACGAACCGCAAGCTCTACGACGCATCCGGTCCTTACAGGGAAAGGGCCATGAGGGGCACGCTGCACAGTGGTCGGCTGGTGGCCGACCCGCGCAGCAGGGACAGGCAGTCCTTGTAGCGGCTGCCGGGGGCACAATGTTACTCGAGGTGGAGGCAAGGCCGATGATCGGACTGGGACACATCGGCGCCGGCGGGTGGGGCCGCAGCAGGGCCGCCGAGTTTCTTAGAGAGAGTGATGTGCGCATGGTGATAGGTTGGTCGCGGGGCGAGGGGAACCGGGCCGAATATGCAAAGCTGACGGGCGGTCGGTCCTACTATGAACACGATGCCGCCGGGAACCAGACAGCCCGGGTGAATGCCCTTGGCAACCCCACCTACTTCTACTACGACCCCCTCGACCGCCGGAAGGGCACCATAGACGCCCTCGGGAATGAGACCTACTATGAATTCGACGCAACCGGGAACGAGACCACCGTGGTTGGCCCGCGTGGCCATGCGAGATATTACGCCTACGATGCCGCGGGGCGGCAGACCGGCATCACCAACGCCCTCGGCGAGACCTCCAGCACCGTGTACGACGCCGCAGGCAACACCACGGCCACAGTAGACGGCCTCAGCAAGGCCACCTACTTCACCTATGACGCCATCGGCAGCCAGACCTGTGTGCAAGACCCCCTGGACGCGAAGACCTACTTCGATTACGACGCCACCGGCAGCCTGACCACGCTGCTCGACGCCCTCGGCAACCCCACCTACTATACTTACGACGCAGTCTCCCGCCTGGAGTCCACGGTGGACGCTCTCGGCCAGGCCAAATACTACACCTATGATGCCAACTCGAACCTCACACGCTCCACCAACCCGAGCGGCCAGACGACTTACTTAACTTACGACGTGCTGGATCGCCAGTCGAGCATCCTCTACCCGGACGACTCATACACTTACTACGACTATGATGCCGTGGGCGCCGTGTCGAAGGCGCGGGACGCGCGCGGGGGGAGCTATTTCAACTATGACGCTGCTGGCCGGCTGACGCAGGAGATCGCGCCGAACGCCGTCACCACAGATCACGCCTACGATGCGGCCGCACAGCGCACGTCCGTGGTCGTCACCGGCGCAGGGGCCGTGTATTACGCCTACGACGCCGCCGAACGCATGATCAGCGCCGACGCGCAGGCGAGCGGCCTTGCGACGACCTATTACGAATACGGCCCCGGCGGAAAGGTCACGAAGAAGACGCTCGGCAACGGCTGCTGCACTTACTTTGCCTACGATGCGGCCGGACGCACCGCGCAGATACTGAACTGCTTGTCGGGCGGCGGACCGCTGGCATACTTCGAGTATACCTATGACGCGGCAAGCAGAATCACCGCCGTCCGCCGCGAGAATGGTGATGCAATATACTACGGTTATGACGCAGCGGACCGGCTCACCGAGGAGAAGTGGTACGATTCGGGCACGTCGTCCATCTACGCCTTCGAGTGGCAGTATGACGCCGTCGGGAACCGGACGTATCAGAAGCGCGGCTCGGCCGAGACGTATTACCAGTACGACGCCGCGAACGCGCTGACGCGCCGGCACGAGCTGGACGGCGACGCCTGGACTTACTTCACGCATGACACCCGCGGCAACTGCACCCAGATTCAGAGCCCTCAGGGGACGCAGTATTTCACCTACGATTATCGCGACCTGGTGAGCTCGATCCGGTATCGCGACGGCTCGACGCAGCATTTCTATCACGACGCCCAGATGCGCATGTACGCCATGGACGACGATGGGACGCTGAGCTACTTCACGTGGGATGCCGGCGGGCTGAACGTCTTATGTGAGCGCGATGGGGCGGCGAGCGTTGTGGCCGAGTATGCGCACGGCCACGTGCCGATTGCCGGCAGCGGGAGTATTGTCGCTGCCAGGAAGGTGGAGTCAGGGACGACCTATTACCAGTATCACTGCTACAACCGCCACGGAGATGTCTGCGCAGTGACCGACGAGAGCGGCACCACCGTGGATTCGTACCAATACAACGCGTGGGGGGAAGTCCTCGATGAGAGTGAGTCAGGAGCATCCAACCGCTTCGGCTGGCAGTCCAACTGGCTGCGGCTGCGCGAGGACCTCTACAAGTCCCCCGCCAGGCTGTATCTGGATGAGGTGGGGCGATTCTTGCAAAGAGATCCGGCGGGGTTACGCGTGTCTGGCGTTTCCCTTAGCAGCACCGCAAGCCTTCCGGAGAACCCGTATGAACTATGCGAAGGGGCGCCTTTGATTTGTGCCGATGCGCGCGGCTTGTGGGGCAGGGATGTTCACGAGAAGGACACGTATGACTGGGCAATAGATGCTGGTTATGACAAGTTGTGCGCCAGGCATATTTCGACTGGAGATGTCAACACGGATGCTATGTGGAACGAGAACCAGCCGAAGCCCCTAATTGGGGATTTCTCATACCATTTTGACACGGATAAGACGGGTAAGAACGCTGGTGTTGCCGCATATCCCATGGACCCCAACGACAAGCGGTGGAAAGCCTACGAAAAAGAGATCAAGGAGATGAAGCGACTCCTCAAGTTAGGCACTGCGAAACGCCACGGGGCGCTTAACCACCTGGGAGCTGCATTACACACGTTGCAGGATATGTGGGCTCACCAGGCTGCAGGTGGGCCTGCTACTGACGAATCGGGGGGCCATGTGGCAAAGACACCTTGGCATCATGCTCCATTAATTATGTGTACGATAGAGTGGCTGCCCTCCTGCGAAAACTCGGAAAACCCGAATCGGCTTGACCCGTGGCGCCCGGACCGCAAGAATCTGTTTCCTAACGACGTGGCAACAACGGGTGAGTGGACAAAGAAGGTGTTAGAATACTGGTTAGATGAAGAATGCGCCCTTGCTGAGTACTGCCGCGGGTCAGAGTAACTGACACTTGGAAGGGAGGTGTAGCATGTTACCAGGGCGTGATCTGACATCGCACGGGCGGATAACACCTGCTAACGGCAAGCACACGAGGCTGATCGAAAGGACGATAGCCGCCGTGGTGCTCCTCCTGCTAGTCGCGGAAAATGCAGTACCCAAAGGCGTGGAACGATTCCTCACGTTAGAGTTCGTGGGTCCGCCGGTTACGCTGGAAGACAGTACGGGAAGGGTCACTTGGTGCGAACTCGCTGTCGATGCAAACGGCGTGTTGCACGCATGCTGGATCCTCAGGGCTCAAGGACACAATCAGATTCGGTATCTCGCAATCCGCTCCCAGACGCCGCGTGGCAGACCTCGGACTGTAGCGCAGGGGTCGAGGCTTTGGGAGCCGGCCATGTGCGTTACAGGGCAAGGCAAAGTCGTTGTCGTGTGGGAAGATGGGGAGAACCAGACGATAGTCGTCAAGCGTATTGAACCAACACAGTTAACTCACCGGATCGGCTGGGAATTCGGATGGACATACTGCGACAGCGTTGCAGTTGCAGTGACAGACAGGCGGACAGATGTTTTCTGGGTGGCTGAGGAGCAAGATCCCGACATCGTCGTTTTGATAGACGGAAGTCCAGTAGCACCTCTATTTCGTTTTGAGAAATCCACTCTCTATCATAGCGCTATCAAAGAGGACACCTGTGAAACAAGAAAGCTTGCTGATCTCCGCCTAGGGGTTAGATTCTTGCCTGTTGTAGTACCGAGCTCCACGGATAAAGCAGCCCTCTTGTTGGTCCCCCCAGCGCCACGGGCAATGACCTTTTCGCTGGCTGAAATATACGAGTACCAACTGAATTATGAAACGGGTGAGCTCAAGGCCGAAACAACTTGCTTTGTCATGAGCGACGACCATACTGATCTTTGGGCGGCATCCTTTGGTGACGGGTGCATTGCAGTCCTTTTCGAGAACGTGCATTGGAACATGGATCAATCCCACGTCTTCGCGGCCGTGAAGCGCAACGGCGTGTGGGGAAAACCGGTTGATCTGCTCGTGAGACGGGGTCCAGCAATATTCAGACAGTGGTTTGCCACGCTTGTTGAACTGGACGGACGCCAGTTGATAGCTGCGGCATATTACGATCGTGCAACCGGGACGCATGCGGCCTTTTTCGATACAGAATCAGGCTCTGTTGTCAGGTGCAACCTGACCCTCCCAGGCCGTCCGCTGGCTATGGTTGGCAGTAAGAACGGGGAACTCCACTTTGCATGCAAGGGTGTGACCGACACGCTCATTTATGTCCGCGCAAAGCTCCCGGCCCTCCGAGGCCAGGAAACCGGCCAGCAGTAGGGCGTATGAGGCACATTCAACGACAGGAAGACTATAGCGAGCCTGTCGGGCGGCGGACCGCTGGCATACTTCGAGTATACCTATGACGCGGCAAGCAGAATCACCGCCGTCCGCCGGGAAAATGGTGATGCAATATACTACGGTTATGACGGGGCCGACCGGCTCACCGAGGAGAAGTGGTACGATTCGGGCACGTCGTCCATCTACGCCTTCGAGTGGCAGTATGATGCCGTCGGGAACCGGACGTATCAGAAGCGCGGTTCGGCCGAGACGTATTACCAGTCGAAAGGATAGACTGCGGTTCAAAAAAAGGATACCCCGCAGAGGCCCGCCAAGCCGGCGCGAATCGTGGAGACGCTCCGCATCGGCAGCGGTGCGAGCGTGGCCGGCCCTACTGTTCCTCGTCGAGCATGAGGATGCGCCCGCAGTTGTGGCAGTAAATGATTTGGGCCCCGCGCATCAGCTCGTTTTCGAGTTGCTTCGGCAGGCTGGTGAAGCAGCCCTGGCAGACCCTGCTCCTGACCTTCACCACTGCGGTGTTGCCGCGGGACCTGGCGATGCGCTCGTAGGAGCGCAGGATTTCCGTGTTGACGCTGTCCCTGAGTTTCTGTCTACGCAGTTCGAGTTCGCCGACGCGCCTTTCGTAGTCGGAGACTTGCCGGACCACGTGCTGCTGGATTTGCTGGAGGTTTTCTCTTTCCGCTGCCAGCCTCTTTTCCGTCTCCGCCTCCTGGCGCTTCAGCTCGTCGGTGCGTTGCAAGTGTTCGAGTGCCTCGTCTTCCCATTTTGACACGTCCGCCCTGTTGCTGAGCATGCTCTTCAGGATGGCGTCGTACTCGCGCTGGTGCTTGGTGGTGTTGAGCTGGACCTGGAGCCTGGCGTTCTGCTCCTCGGCCTCCTTCATCCTGAGTTCCAGGGCGTCGGCTGCTTTTTGACTTTGCTGCCGCTCCTTTTTTGCCTCTTCGCGACGCTTTGCCAACTCCTCCGCCAGCTCCCGCTGCTTCTCTACGTCCTTGTGCAGGGCGTCTTTGTCCCCGTTGTGTCGGGCGATGTCTGCGCTCAGCGATTGAAGCGCCACGAGCCGGTTGAGCGTGTCTCTCAGGGGCATCTCGAACTCCTACTCGCGGAACGTCTGGAACAACAAAAAAGGCCCGGACTCGTCGGAGCCGGGCCGTTCGGGCGGGCGCGCGCGCCGCTGGAGGGCGGCCGCCGCGTCGCGGTCGGTTCACAGGTTTGGCAATCAACGCTCATCGTTGACTCTTTGCAACAGAGGATCATGCCTCCTGCATTCTCACAGTGAAACAAAAGGCCTATGAGCCCTCGGCCAGGCCTTCAACGAACCCTTCCAGCCGTCGGCTCCGCACGGGGTGCTGGAGCTTGCGGATGGCTTTCGCCTCGATCTGGCGCACCCTCTCGCGCGTGACGTTGAAGATGCGCCCGACCTCCTCGAGCGTGTAGGTATAGCCGTCTCCCAGACCGTAGCGCAGCTTGATGATCTCCCGTTCCCTGTAGGTCAGCGTCTCCAGGATGTTGTCTATCTTGTCCTTGAGCATCTCCTGCGTAGCGACCGAGACGGGAGATTCAGCAGTGTCGTCCTCGATGAACACGCCGAAAGAGCGCTCCTCG
>JAUWZH010000213.1 GCA_030615435.1 Candidatus Brocadiaceae bacterium
CGTACCCTCTGGACTACGCCGACCGGCTGGGCGAGTATTACGGCGGCAGCTTCGGGTTCGTCGCTGACTACCGGCGCGTGCTGGAGCACGGCCCCCCGGAGTGGGCCGGCCAGCGCCGCCACTTCTACATCTGGCAGGAAAAGGACGACCCGCTCGCCGGTTTTCACCGCCACCACTTCCTGCTCACACACGGCAACAGCGAATGCCATTGGGTGAGCGACCTGGAGGAGTTCTACTGGCCCCTCAATGAGGTGGTCATCGAGCCGCCCGAGCAGAGGCAGATCGAAGGGGGCAGCGTGGCGCTTCGCTTCGAGACGTTCACACCGTTCTTCGCCGCCTTCCTGTTCCGGCTCGATGGCGGCCCGTGGCAGGAACTCCAAGCCGACCGCCTCGAGGGGTACCGCGCGTGTGGGCACTTCCGCTGGGAACTGGGCGAGAAACGTCACACCTTCGAGATTCGCGTGCGCAACCGCGCCGGCAGGCTCGGTCCGACAGCTCTCATCGAGGTGGCCTCGCCGCCCTATCTGCCGCCCGAGCCGGCGGGGTACTGGTCCTTGGGGGGAAGGCCGGAGGACATCGGCGGGTTCGACGTGTTCGCCGGTCGGCTCTACGTGCCGCGCAAGTTCGCGGGCAGGGTCGCCATTGTCCGGCACGGGAAAGTCGAGCGGGAGATCGGCACTCCCATAGGCTTGCCCACCTGGAGCGAATCGCCGGGGGAGCCGTACAGCGAACCGCGCAACTTCGCTCGCGCGGCCGCAGCGAAGCCGGGACATCTGCTCGCGCCGCAAGCCTGCGCCGTGGCGCCCGGCGGCACGCTCTACGTGGCCGATGCGGAGAACTACCGCATTCAGCCGTTCTCGCCGGATGGCTCACCGCTTCCGCCGTGGGGCTCTCAGGGCAAAGGCGAGGGGCAGTTTCTGCACATACGCGCCCTCGCTGCCGCACCCGATGGGTCGCTTTACGTGGCCGACTCGGGCTACGCGGGCCCGGTAGGCTTGCGCACGGAGCACGTAAGCCGCCTGCGACGATTCGACGGCTCGGGCAACCTGCTCAAGGCCGTTGCCGGATCGGGTTCTGAGCCGGGCGCGGTTTGCTCGCCGGCAGGGCTGCATGTTGACCGAGAGGGAAACCTGTGGGTCGCCGACAGCGGCAATCATCGGGTGCAATGCTTCTCGCCGGACGGGCAAGTGCTTGCTTGCTGGGGCAGGCCAGGCAGCGGCTGGGGCGAACTGCGCTTTCCAACAGACGTCGCAGTCGGTCCGGACGGATCCGTCTTCGTCGCCGACCCTCAGCACCGATGCGCCTGGAAATTCAGCTCGGACGGCGAAACACTGGCTCGATGGGACCGCGGCGAGAACGGCACGTCGCTGCTGCGCCCCGGACGGCTCGCCATCGAGGACGGCCGGCTGTTCGTCGGGGACGTGGGAAGCGGGACAATCCACGTATTCCGCGTTTGAACGATAGCGCTCATTCCGAACGCCGCAAGGAACCTTCCACGGAAGGATCAAACATGAGCATTCTGGTCACCGGCGGAGCAGGATTCATCGGCAGCCACGTCCTGGACCGCCTCAGCGCACAGGAGCGGCACACAGTCTGCCTGGACAACTTCGACGATTACTACGCTCCCGAACTGAAACGCCGCAATCTGGCTGGCGCCCTCGCCGGCGGACACGTTGAGTTGGTGGAAGGAGATATCTGTGACCGGGAGCTATGCCGCCGCACCTTTGCGCAGCACGCAGTGGAGCGCGTAGTTCACCTGGCGGCTCGGGCCGGCGTGCGATCTTCCATCGAAGAGCCCCTGCTGTACGAGCGGGTCAACTGCATGGGCACGCTGAACCTGCTGGAATGTGCCCGCGAAGCAGGCGTGAAGAGCTTCGTTTTCGGCTCCAGCAGCTCCGTGTACGGGGTGCGCGAGCGCGTGCCCTTTCGCGAGGACGACCCTGTGGACTGCCCCGTTTCTCCTTACGCCGCCTCGAAGCGTGCCGGGGAGCTCTACTGCCACGCGTATCATCACCTCTACGGGCTGCCGATCGTGTCACTGCGGTTCTTCACGGTCTACGGTCCCCGTCAGCGCCCGGACCTCGCCATCAGCAAGTTCACCCGGCTCATCGAGCAAGACCGTCCCATCCCGAGGTTCGGCGACGGCTCCAGTCGGCGGGATTATACCTTCATTGACGACGTGGTGGACGGCACGATAGCCGCCCTGGACAGCGACCTACAATACGAGATCATCAACCTCGGCAGCGCTCACCCCGTTGGGCTTCTGGAGTTAGTTGGTATCATCGAGGATGCCCTTGGGAAGAAGTCACGCATAGAGCATCTCCCCGATCAGCCCGGAGACGTGCCCCTGACCTGCGCGGACATTTCCAAAGCTCGTCGGCTGCTGGGCTATGTGCCCAGCGTCCCGATTGGACAGGGCATTCGCGCCTTTGTAGAATGGTTCAAAGAGCATCACGCATGTTCTCAAGGCGACTGATGCTGTCTCCGAAGCCTGAAGGAACGAATGGCACGGCAAGACGACAACAATGATGCCTTTAGTGATGTTCGCTCCGTGCTGGAGGATGTGCGGGAAGGCAAGTTCGTCATCGTCGTGGACGACGAGAATCGGGAAAACGAAGGCGACCTGTGCCTGGCGGCGGAGCACGTCACGCCGGAGTCCATCGCCTTTCTGCTCAACGAGGCGAAGGGTTTTCTGTGCCTCGCCATAGACTCTGAGATGGCCGAGCGGCTCGAACTTCCCCCGATGGTGGCCGAGAACCAAAGCGCCTTCGGCACGCCCTTCACGGTCTCGGTAGACGCCGCCGAGGGCGTCACCACGGGCGTCAGCACGCACGACAGGGCCCATACAATCCGAACCATCATGGCAGACGGGGCGAGTGCCGATGACCTGGTGCGGCCCGGTCACGTGCTGCCGGTGGCCGCCCGGCCCGGCGGAACGCTCGTTCGCGCCGGCCATACGGAGGCCGCCGTGGACCTGGCCCGACTGGCCGGGCTGAAGCCCGCCTGCGTCATCTGTGAAGTGATGAACGCAGACGGCACGATGGCAAGACTCCCGCAGCTTCAGGAGTTGGCCGCGAAATTCGGCAGCAAGATGTGCTCCATCGTTGACATCATCCGCTATCGCCATCGCTGGGAATACCTTATCGAGAAAACCGTCTGCGCCCGCCTGCCGACGCGCTGGGGTGAGTTCACCCTCCACTACTACCGTTCAAGCGTGGACGAGCGCAAGCACATCGCCATCTCCTGCGGCGATATCGGCACAGCCGACTCGGCCCCCGCTCCTCCCATCGCCGAGCCGGTGCTGGTCAGGGTCCACGATGAGTGCTTTACGGGGGACATACTCGGCTCGCTGCGCTGCGACTGCGGCGCCCAGCTCCAGGAGTCCTTGCGCATGATCCAGAACGAGGGGCGGGGCCTGGTGCTTTACATGCGCCAGGAAGGACGCGGCATCGGGTTGGAGCACAAGCTCCACGCCTACGTGCTGCAGGACGAGGGACTGGACACCGTAGAGGCGAACGAGCGGTTGGGCTTTCCGGCCGACAAGCGGGAATACGGTGTGGGGGCGCAAATACTGCGCCATCTGGGCATCAGGAGGATGAGACTCCTAACGAACAACCCGCGCAAGTTCCGGGCCCTCGCCGGGTACGGTCTGGAGATTGTCGAGAGGGTCCCCATCCAGACAAAGCCGACCAAGGAGAACATCCGCTACCTGCGCACCAAGAAGGAGAAACTCGGCCACATGCTCGATCTCGACGATGGGGCTGGAGGTTGATGCCGGGCCGAGCCTGGAGCGAAAAGACGCATCGCCCCCTCTCGTCCGGCAGGTCGTCATTCCCCTTCGCTGCCCGACGCGGAGCAAGTTGACCTTCACATAACACAAGCCGGGAGACAGAGTTGTGACAAAGAAGGCCTGGGCCAAACTCATCATTTTGCTCGTGGTGCTGGTTCTCGCTCTGATCGTCATATTCCAGAACATCCAACCGACGGCCTTCGCTATCCTCTTCTGGAGACCGGAGATACCGCTTACGCTGATAATCCTGGCGAGTTTCCTATTGGGCCTCGTCGGCGGGATCGTCATAAAGGCCCGTCTGGGCCGCACGAGGGGGAAGTAGCCCGATCCGGTTTCCAGGGCGGCGCCGTCACCCTCCAGGAGCCGCCGAAGAGTTCTGCCAGGGGCAGGGGCGCATCCCAACACATTACAGGGCCTGAAGATATGACGCGCGGCCGCCTGGCCCACAGCGACCGCCCTCCCCTTCAGTCCACGCCCGTTGAGCCGAAGCCCCCCCACTGCCGTTCGGTGCCGCTAAGTTCTTCCACCTCAACGAGTTGCGCCTGACAAACGCGCGCGACGACCATCTGCGCCACCCGCATCCCCCGCCTCACTACGAACGCCTCCCGCCCCAGGTTCGCCAGAACCACGCCGACCTCGGCGCGATAATCGCTATCCACGGTGCCCGGAGCATTCAGAACCGTCACACCGTGCTTGAGCGCAAGTCCGCTCCTGGGACGCACTTGCGCCTCGAACCCGGGCGGCACGGCGACGTGAATCCCGGTCGGTATCAGCTTCACTTCACCCGGCCGCAACGCCACCTCTTCCCGCACCGCCGCAACCAGGTCCATCCCGCTCGCGCCCTCGCTCATGTAGCGCGGCAGGGGCAGGTCCTCACATCCCTCCTTGCGCCTCACCTCGACCCGGACACGATCCACTCCCTCCGCCATTGCGCCCTCCCGGAAAACCTTCCCCTGAAGTGCCTCTCATCGCACCCTGGCCGCCGCCTGACTACCCCTCCGCTGCACTCTCGCTGCACCCTGGCCGCCACCTGACTATCATCCCGCTGTGCTTTTGCCCCCGAAATCCGTCCGCCGGCTGCCCCAAGCGGTCACCGCAACCCCACTTGCCTGTCGGCCGCCTGCCGACGCCCGCCGGACCCGCCCCTCGCTCAGGTAGCACATGCCACGGACGCGATCC
>JAUWZH010000076.1 GCA_030615435.1 Candidatus Brocadiaceae bacterium
GTTCCAGCAGAGGCTCAGCGAACTCGCCCCCGATTTCCATTGGCACTACGAGTACATGGAGTTCGGCGCTCGCCTTCAGCCGGAACGCAACATGAGCCGCCTGCTTGCCCATCGGGACGTGGAGGTGGAGGGCCTGCCGGACGACGAATTCGCCTCGTCCGTGCCTTTGCCCTCGTGGGCTTACGACGGCGAGATGAACCCCGACGGCTGGCTCGACGCCGCCGGCGGGGGCCTGGTCCGCTCGGGCGGTGAGGGGCCTTACGAGAACGAGTACGCCTACTACCAGGTGCGGCCCTGCTGGGACTCGCTGGATACGAACTGGGGCACCGAGGAACCGGATGGGCTCTGGGAGTTCGACTACGACGGCGACGGAGAGGTGGACGAGACGGTGTCCTGCCTGACCTGCCAGGGCAGGGGCTACGTGCTGGTGCAGCCCGACGAGGTGTTCGGCCGCCTCGGCCGTCTGGAGCGGGATGAGCAGAACCCGCATCGCTCCTCCGTCAGGCCGGAAGACCGCCAGCAGGCCGACTTCCGGGCCGAGCACGTGCCGCTGGTGCTGGGCGACGAGTTCTTCAAGTACGGGCTCACCGTCGGGGTGTGGCACCGCAGGGAGAGTCACTTCCCCGGCGCAGAAGGCCGGGCGGGCGGATCCAACCTGCCCGAGCGCCCGGTGGAGTACCTCCTTCACGATCCACACCCGGGCCTGAAAGGCATGTTGAGGGGACGCGGCGGCGGGACTGCCCGCGAGCGAGGCGAGATCCTGCGTCCTGCCTGGGGCTACTTCGCGGTCGCAGCGGCGAGGCCGCGTCTGAACCGGCCCGGCGAGCGTGACGGCTGGGGCGGTCTGGAAGCCGGGACGTACTTCACCGACACGTATGAGCGCGAACGGTGGGTCGAGGAGAACCTCAACTGCCTTTACCTCCGGCCCTGCAACGAAGGGTGGTCCTACTGGGATGCGCGCCTGGTCGCCCTCAGCCGACAGGTGCTCGATGAGGACGTGATCCTCGGGCTGGGCGAGCCTGCGGAGAGCGGGGTCGGGTGGCTCATGCGGTGCATTGCCTGTGGGGCGCCGGGCGGCCTGGTCCCAACGCACCACGGCGACCTCCCTCCCGGCTACGAGCGCTACGGATATGCTTCGGGCTGGGCAAGCAGCATCTACGGAGAGTACGACCCCGCCTACCCGCCCCTGCACGTGAAGAGGGATCTGACCGAGCGTCTCCGGCCGCGCATGCCCTATCCCCGGATGGGCCGGCCGTACACGGACCGGCAGGGGCTGTTCAGGGATCCCCTGGTGGACTACCTCGGGGAGCGTCGGCAGGGGGAGCGGTTCCAGGGGGGCCAGTTGGATTACAACCGGCTCGACGAGGACACGGTGCTGCACTGAGTGGGGCGCAGGGCGGAAGGAGGTGAGCGAGGGTGATGGCGCAGCGCAACGGGGACGGGTTCCGCTGGTCCGGCCGCAGCGGAGTCGCCATGGCCGAGACGGCGCTCCTGTGCCTGTTCCTCTATGTGCCCCTGTTGATGATGGTGATCATCTGGGGCGACATGACGCTCGACAAGGAGCGGGCGCACGTGGCATCCTCGTACATGGCCTTCCGGCTGGAACCGGTGGACGACGACCTCCTGGTCAGGCAGTTTTTCCCCACGGCGACCGGGGCAGGCGATGCGACGCGCTCGGTGCGTTCCGTCGCCGTGGAGGCGGACGAGACGGAGGAGGGACCCCACTACACACTTCCCAGCCCGGGAGGGGACTACGCGGGCGATCCGCTGCCCTTCGACTTGCAGTACAAGCTCTACTCGCTCGCCGCCGGCGAGGTCCACGTTACGTTCGAACTCCAGGCCATGCCCGACGGCACGGTGCAGTTCGTGGGGCACTGGCGAAGGATTGAGGACGACGTTGCCCGCTACCTGACCCGGAACGGGATTGTGAACATCGGGCCGTTCCCGGAGGGTCCGATCGAGCTGCCCGTCGGCGAAGAGTTGGAACTTGAGACCGGCGCCGGCTCGACGCAGTACTCGCCATACGTGGAGACCTTGACCGACGTGTTCAACGGCGCCTGGAACGCCGGCGGCGAATGGGCGGGAGGAACCATGGGTGACGCCGCCCCAACGCTGGAGTCCCGGGCGGGGCTGCGGACCCGCTTCACCTCGCCTTTTCTCTGGGACCTGGAGCGGGAGAGATTCCGCGGCGCGCGCGCGGAGGGAGACTACGTGGATTTGGACCTGCCGCGCGTGGGCGGTGAGCCGGGCTTTGAGATGCACTTCGGCAGCACGGGACTCGTGCCCGACGACGATTCGTTCAAAGGGGGCTACACCTACCTGTTCAATCCGCAGGCGAGGCCGAGCGCCGACGAACTGCGCAGCGATTTCTACGAGCTGTCGAGCCGGATGTTCGAATACGAGGGCCGGAGGTTATACGAAATGCCCGCTCCCTTGAGCAGCGAGGCGGGAGAGCGGCACGTGCGTTACCTCACCCCGGGCGATCCCCGTCCGCGGGAGGCGGAGTGAGGCGGCTTCAGGGCGGGCGGAACTGAGAGCGGAGCATTGCATGGGGCGCTCAGGAGCGCGATTGTTGTCCGGTTTCACGGGTTCGGAGATGCAAAGCACCAGCACAGCACTTGACTGGGCCTTCAAGGTCACCCTTTCGGGCCTTGCGGTGGCGCTGTTCGGAGCCGTTGGCCTGCTGGTGGCCCGGGGAGGGCCCTTGCGTTTCGCGGAAGGCCTCACGAGCGTGCAAAGGGGCCCTGCTTCGGACGGGCCGGAGTTCGCGCGGGCGCTCCCGGAAGTGCCCGTGCCGCCGGACACGGAATTGACTTTCACTACTTCCACTGAGGGGGGGCGTCATCGGCGCTATGAGAGCCGCCTCAGCACGGAAGGTCTCTGGTTGTTCTACGCGAATGAGATGCCGCGCTCCGGCTGGAGGCGGGACCGGCATTTCGATTCGCGGCACGGTCCGGTCCCCTTGCCTCAGCCCCTCTTGTCCTTCAAGGCTGGCGGCGCGCGGTGTATAATTGGGTTGGAGCAGAAGGAACCGTTCGCCACGGTTGTGAACGTGCTGGTGATCGGGGCGTCGCATCGAAAGGAGACCCGCGAATGAGAACCGTCGCATTGATAGTGGCCATAGCGCTGGGCATCGCAGCCGCCATCGGCGTCCGGAGCTACCTGAAGAGCCAGCAGAGCCGGATCGAGCAGGAATACAAGCCCGTGAGGGTGGCGGCGGCAAGGGGCCTTGTGGAGGCCGGCAAGGAGCTGACTCGCGAGATGGTGACCATGCAGGAGGTGCCGGCCCGGATGTTGAGCAGGGACATGATCGCCGAGAACGAGTTGGACCGTTACCTGGGCCGTGAGGTCACGCGCGACATCGGGGCTGGCACGCAGATACGGGTGGGCCACTTCCTCAGCCGCGAGCCGAGGAGGGTGGCGGCCCAACGTCTCGCCGAGGGCCAGAGGGCCATTGCAATCGCCGTGGACGCGACGAGCGGGATCGCCGGCCTGGTACGGCCCGGCGACCACCTGGACATCCTGGCCACCACGGTCCGCGCGAGACGAAAGGGAGGCGGCCTCAGCAGCGAGCCCGAGACCTGGAAGGTCTTGAGCGACGTGACGGTGCTCGCCGTGGACGACAGGATGGGCGAGGCCGCCCCGGGCCTCGCTGACTACCGGGGCTATCGCCGGGGATATTCGAGCTTCACGCTCGCCGTCACCCCGTTGGAGGCCCAGCTCCTCGCTTACCTGAAGGACAATTCGAAGCTCACCTTCGCCCTGCGGCCGAGGTCTGAACTCGGCGAGAAGCAGAGCGTGCCGGCCATTGACGGTTCGAACGTGCGGCAGCTTGCCGCAGAGGCCAACAGGAGGCGCCAGGAGGAGATCCAGGAACTTGAAGAGGCGCCTCTCCTGGAAGGCGGAGTCTTCGGTCAGTAGCTCGCGCTCCGGTCGGCCACCTTTGCCTGGCAGGGCGCGGGCGACGTTGTGGCCGGGGGGAGCGTCGGAGCATTGTTTACGGGAACGGCTCAACGGTGGGACTCCAGGACATGCCCTTTCTGATCGTCGAGGCATCTGGTGGGAAAGTGCGAACGGTGGAGCTGCGGGGGGATCGTTTGACGATCGGCAAGCGCCCTTCCAACGATCTCGTGCTCGAGGATCCGCTGGTCTCGCGGGAGCACTGTGAGATCGTCTCCGGTTCGCGCGGCAAGTACTTCCTGCGAGACAGGAAGAGCCGGAACGGGACGTTCGTGGACGGGCAGAAGGTCGAGGGGGACGTGCTGCTGCGCGACGGCATGGCCATAACCGTCGGGCTTGTGTCCATGCGGTTCGCGCTCGACTCGCGCCCCGAGGGGCTTCAAGGGCTCGGTTCCCCCGATGGTGGGGCGTCCGAAGCCGCCCTTTCGGAGGCTCGGGCCGCCAGGGATAAGGAAGAGCCCACGCCGGTAGAGCTGAAGCGCAGGATCCACGGGGAGCTGCTGGACAGGCTGGACCTCAGGCATCAGGATTTTGAGGAGCAGAGCGCCGAGCAGATTCGGGCCAGGACCGTCGCAGCAATCGAGGAAATCGTGGAGGAGTTCTCCGGGGAGATTCCTCGCTCCGCAGACAAGGCGGCCCTGATCAAAGAGGTCGCCGACGAGGCGCTCGGGTTGGGGCCGATTGAAGACCTTCTGGCCGATCCCGAAGTGGACGAGATCATGGTCAACGGCTGGGACAGGGTCTATGTGGAGCGCCACGGGAAGCTCTACAGGACGAACCTCCGGTTCACCGATGACCAGCAGGTGGTCAATATCATACGCCGGATCGTCTCGCCTATCGGGCGGCGCATTGACGAGTCCAGCCCGATGGTGGACGCGCGCCTGCCGGACGGCTCGCGGGTGAACGCAATCATCGCCCCGCTGGCGCTGACCGGCCCGACCCTCACCATCCGCAAGTTCGCCGCCGAGCCCTTCACCGTGGAAGACCTGATTTCCTTCAACACGCTGACCCGCCAGATGGCGCAGTTCCTGGAGCTCGCCGTCAGGCACCGGCAGAACATCCTGATCAGCGGCGGGACCGGCTCGGGCAAGACCACCCTGCTGAACGTCGTGTCGAGCTGCGTCCCGGCCGGCGAGCGCATCGTTACCATTGAGGACGCCGCCGAGTTGAACCTCCCCCAGGAGCACGTGGTCAGCCTGGAGGCCAAGCCACCCAACATCCGTGGGGAGGGGGCGATCCCCATCCGCAAGCTCGTGATAAACAGCCTGCGCATGCGCCCGGACCGCATCATCGTCGGGGAGTGCCGCGGGGGGGAGGCCCTCGACATGCTCCAGGCCATGAACACCGGCCACGATGGTTCCCTGACGACGCTCCATGCCAACTCGCCGCGCGACTCGCTTTCCCGGCTGGAGACAATGGTGCTGATGGCCGGCATGGAGCTGCCATCGCGGGCCATCCGGGAGCAGATCGCCTCGGCGGTCAACCTGATCGTTCACACCGCCAGGCTCAGCGACGGCTCCCGCAAGGTGATGCGCATTGAGGAGATCACCGCCCTGGAGGGAGGCGTCATAACGCTGCAGCCACTCTACGAGTTTCGGCAGCGCGGTTTCGATGCGCAGGGCCGGGTCGCCGGTTTCTTCACGGCGAGCGGCACGATCCCCCGGTTCGTTCACGAACTGCGGGAGCGGAGGATCGAGGTGAACATGGCTCTGTTCCGGCCGGCGCCGCAGGAACGTGAAGCAGCGCGCAGGAAGAGAGGGAGCGGCTGAGCGCGCGGTGCTCCCGCAGGAGGAAATCATCTCATGGACATCCCGCTGACTGGCATCGTGCCGGGCCTGGGTGAGGCGCACCTGCTCGCCGTGATGCTCTGTGTGTTCGCGGCGGTCACGCTCTTTGTTCTCACGGGCATGCGGCTTTTCGCCAGCGGCTGGCAGAGCTACGAGCAGAAGTACCTGGAAGACGCAGAGCGCTCGCTCGATGCCATCTACCTCACCCTGCCGCCCCAGCACGTGGTCTACCTCTCGGTGGTGAGTTTCGCAGTGGTGTCGCTGCTTTGGATCTGGCTTTTCGGGAACGTGGTGGTGGGGATGCTGTTCGGGACGATGGGCTTGGCGCTTCCGAAGCTGCTCTTGTGGTGGCTCAGGAAGCGGCGCAATCAGAGGTTCGACCGCCAACTCGTAGAGGCCCTCACCAACCTCGGCAACTCCCTGAAGGCGGGGTTCAGCCTCACTCAGGCGCTCTCTCTGCTCGCTCAGGAGACGGACAATCCCATGCGGCAGGAGATGGGGCTCGTGGTGAGGGAGATGCAGGTCGGTGTGGACATGGAGGATGCCCTTCAGCACCTCTACGAAAGGATGCCCTGCAAGGACCTGGACCTGATCATCACCTCCATCCTGATCAGCCGCGAGGTCGGCGGGGACCTGACGGAGATCTTCGACAACATCGCCACCACGATCCGCGAGCGGCATCGGATCGAGGGCAGAATCAGGGCCCTCAGCGCGCAGGGCAAGCTTCAGGGGTTCGTCATCCTCTGCATGCCCCCTGCGATGGTTCTCGCCTTGAGCTTCATCGCCCCGCGCATGATCGAGCCCCTCTACACCACGCCTTTCGGCTGGATGCTGATGGGGCTCGTCGTGGCCCTGATGACGATGGGCATCTACACCATTTACCGCATTGTGGCTATCGAGGTCTGAGAGAGCGATGGCGCCGGCACTTCAGATGGCGATCTACCCCCTGGCAGCGGCCCTGAGCGCGTTCGGCATCAGCCTCTGCTTTTACTCTCTTTACAGCGACTATGCTGCGCAGCGCCGTGGTCAGGTCCGGGCGAGGGATGCAGCAGAGGTACCCGCCTCCCCGGGGCTGCGCGTGCTGAGGCCCATCGCCCGGTTGTTGGGTCAGCACGTCGGTTCGGCGCTGGACCGGCTGCAGGGCCGCCACGGAGACGGCGGGCTCTCGCCTTACATAGTCAGGCTGCGCATCAGGCTCCAGCGGACGCTCACCGCTGCGGGCAATCCGGGGGGGCTCACTGCGGACGAGATGCTGGGGTTGCACTGCTTCAGCGTGCTCGCGTGGACCGGCGCCGGGGTGTTGCTGCTGGCCCTGCTGGGGCGGAGTTTCCCCGTGCTCGTCGGTTTTGCGGTCGGCCTGCTCCACCCGTTCCTCTGGCTGAAGAAGAGGGTGTCGAGGCGGCGAAGTGAGATTCGCACGTTGATGCCCTACACCCTCGATCTGCTCACGTTGAGCGTGGAGGCGGGGCTGGACTTCACGGCGGCCCTCGCTCGCATGCTGCCCAAGCTGGAAGGGTCGGCGCTGGCGGATGAGTTCGGAGAGCTGCTGCGGCAAGTCCGCCTCGGCAAGGGACGCAGTGAAGCCCTGCGCGACATGGCCAACCGCGTCGGCATGGCGGAGATGACCACCTTCACCAGCTCGCTGGTCCAGGCCGAGGAGCTCGGCGCGGACCTCGGGCCGGTCCTCAGGATGGTCTCGGACCAGATGCGCAACGAACGCTCCAACCGGGCTGAGAAAAAAGCCATGGAGGCGCCGGTCAAGATCCTTTTCCCCCTGATAGCGTTTATCTTTCCGACCGTCTTCATCGTCCTGTTCGCACCGATAGGAATCAACTACTTGAGGCACCTGTTCGGCTATTGAGCCGCCGAGGCCCGGAGGCCCGAGATGGGTTGGCGAAAGCGACGGCGCACGAGCGAATTCCGCCTGGTGGAGGCCGCGAGCGGCCGTTGCCTGCTCGAGGAAGTAAGGGCGGCGGAGCGGGCGCTCCCACGTTTCCTCGGCCTGATGGGGAAGCGGGGCCTCAAGCCGGGCAGCGGACTCTACTTCCCCCGTTGCAGCAGCATCCACATGTTCTTCATGCGGTTCCCCATTGACGTGGTGTACTTGAACGGGTGGAAGGTGAAGAGGATAGTGCACCGTCTGAAGCCCTGGCGGATTTCGTGGTGTCCGGGGGCCGACGCCGTGCTCGAGGCCCCGGCGGGCTGGGCGCGGCGGATCGGCCTGAGGGCGGGCACTGAGATGGTGCTCGAACGGCGCATCGAGGCGCGGCGATGAGGATAAGCGTGCAGATTCTCAACACCTCGCTGAAGGGCCTCCGGTTCGAGACCGACCGGGAGACAATCCGCGTCGGTCGCTCCGGGGAGAACGATCTGGTTCTCCTGGAGCAGTCGGTCTCGCGGTTCCACGCCACCGTCTCGGCGCGGGACGGTCGCCTCACGGTGGAAGACCTCGGCAGCCGGAACCAGACCAGGGTGGGCGGAGAGGCGATCAGTGGCCCGACGAGGCTGGAGGGCGGCGGCCTCGTGTCCTTCGGCAGCGTTTTGGCGGAGATCTCGCTGCTGGAGTCCGAAAGCGCGTCGGCAGGGGACTCCGAGGTCACGCCCCCCGAGGCGGCACTGGCGCCGGGCGCCGAAACTGACAAGGGGATCGAGGCCCGGGCCGGGACGGGGGCTGCGGATGTCGTCCCCAAAGGCTGGCTCGCGCCGCGGGAAGAGGGGCGCGTCCCGGCGGCGGTGCCGGGGGCACGAGTGCCGGGGCAACGGGCGTGGTCGGCCCTCGCGCTGATCCTCGGCCTCACTGCGGCGGGAGTTCTGATCCTGTTCTTCCTCAATAGCAGCGGCTCGCTGGAGCGTCCGGTGGGGGACCCGTTAGGGGTTTCCCTCCGCGTGGGAGAAGAGAAGCTCGTGCAGGTTCCCTCCGGGTTTGTGCTCCACCCCTTCGTGGAGCATCCGGAGGTCGTGGGGGTGAGCCGGCCCCTGAACCTGGAGCTGGCGGTTCAGCTCAGAGGCGGTTCTGAGGGCGTGACTACAGTGAGGCTCTACAACGGCTCCGGCGAGCACATTTGCCTCCACGCCAGGGTCCTGCCGCGAAAGCGCCAGGAGGTCGAGGACCTGTTCGGGGGGAGCTCGCTCACGCAGCAGCAGAGAAGGCGGCTCGCCCGCGAGAGCATGCGCCTTGCGGAGGCCCTGCGGCACCGGGCCGAGCTCTACCAGGCCCTGCGGCATTACGAGCGAGCCAGCCTCTTGCTGGAGTCCCTTGCGCAGGACCCCCCCGAAGAGTACCTTCAGGCCAGGAGGTGGAAGGATAAGCTCTCGAAGGAGGTTCAGGCGCGTTACGAGGAGCTGACCTTCGATATGGGCAACTTCCTCAAGGACGGCGACAGGCGCATGGCCATGCAGCGACTGGCGGAAATCAAGGAATTGGTTCCGGACGAGGAAGATGTCCGCTGGCAGAGCGCCGACCTGCTCTCCAGCCTGCTGCAAGAGCTTATCGAGAGAGAAAAGAGAACCTCGCGGAGAAGGCTGTGAAGTTCATAGTCAACGAGGCGGACAGGGAGTACGAAGTCCTGCTCTCGCCGGGCTTCTACATTGTCGGCCGGCACCCGAGCTGCGACCTGGTCCTCGATTCCAGGCGCGTTTCCAGATCGCACATGAGCTGCACCGTCACCGAGGGCGAGGCGAGGGTGAAAGACATGGGGAGCCGCAACAAGCTCTATGTCGGTGGGGTGCCGGTCGAGGAGGCCGTCCTGAGGGACGGTGACGAGGTGAGGCTGGGCAACGTGAAGCTGGTCTTCCGCGCCGGTGCCGGGCCGGTAGGGGCCCTGGCGGGGGCGGCAGGCGAGAGGCGGACGGCAGGGCCCCCCGTTCCTGCCGGCGAGCCCACCGTGGAAGACGCAGAGTCCACGCCCGAAGGGGGTTCCCTCCTTCCCCAGCAGGTCGGCGCCGGCCCGGAGCTCCTCGAACGGGACGGCCGCTGGTTCGTGACGGATCCCGCGACGGGCAGGCAGGTGCAAATCGTCCCGGTTGAGCAGGCGCGGCAGGGCACGCCGCGGGCGTCGCTGTTGAGCACTACGAGGGGAAAGCTGATCCTCGCCGGCGTCGGGTTCGCCGTGCTCGCGCTCTTCGGCGCCACCGTCCTCAGGGGCCGCACCGTTGGGGCGTCCGGCCCGTTGTCCGGGGGCGAGTTCAAGAGGCGCGTTGATTCCACTCTTGACGCCCTCAACCGTGGGGATACGGCTGAGGCGAAGGTGCTTGCTCAACGGGCCCGTGCGCTCAGGCCCGGCAGCGAGGTGGCGAAGGCCCTCGTGGAACTGACCGAGCTGTGGGAGCCCTGGCGCGGGGATTTCTTCGCTCACTACCGTGAAGTGGAAGAGGCGCTCAAGGACCTCTATCGGCAGGATTCCAGCCGCGAGATGGAGAAGTTCGGGCGGCGTTACAGGGCGTGGATAGACCAGCAGCTTCAATACTCGCAGAAGGCACGGCTGGCGGGGCTCGCCTACGAGCAGGACCGTTATGAGGAGGCATGGCAGGAGTTGAAGGGCATCCCCCCGGGCAGTCCCGTGCGCGAAAGGGACGCGGAACTGTTCGCTCACGTGCGCGAGAGCGTGCACCGGTACCTCAAGTCCGAAAT
>JAUWZH010000064.1 GCA_030615435.1 Candidatus Brocadiaceae bacterium
GACCTGAGCGGCGTGATAGCGGGCAGACCCCGGCAGGTGGCGGCCCGCATCCCTCGGCCGGCCCTTGTGTTCGGGAGCGGGGTGGAGGCATACCCGCAGGTGTTCCGACACCCCGGGGAGGCGGAACAGGACGGCGCGCTGCAGCCGGGGCCGCTCTGCCTCGCCGAAGGACTCGCCGTGAACGTGGCGAGGCTGGGCCTGAAGAGACTCCGCGAAGGCCAGGGCGTGCATCCGATGCAACTGCTGCCTCGCTACTATCGCCGCACCGAGGCCGAGGAGAAGTTGCTGCGCCAAAGCTGAGCCGTCTTCCCCTCGGCCGCGGGGCATGAACATCCCACAGTCAGAGGGAGGCCAATGGGGAAAATGAAGATCGAAATAGGGAAGATCCTGTGTCCGGTTGATTTCTCTGACCACTCGGAACACGCCCTCCGCTACGCGGTGGCCTTCGCCAGCGCCTACGATGCGGAGCTGGAGATGCTGCACGTCGTCGAGCTGCCCTTTCTTCCGCCCTATTCCGTGGCGGGGGTGCCGGAACTGCGATTGCCCGTGGAACAGATCCAGACCCAGTGCGAGGAGCTGCTCGGGGAGTTGACGAAGAGATACGGGGAACTCCACCCGAAGATCACCGGCAAGGTCGTGATGGGCACGCCCTTCCTGGAAATCATCCGCGAGGCGAGGGAGGGCGAGTTCGACCTCATCGTGGTCGGCACGCACGGGCGCGCCGGGCTGAAACACGTCCTGATCGGCAGCGTCGCCGAGAAGGTCGTGCGCAAGGCCCCCTGCCCGGTGCTCAGCGTCAAGAGTCCGGGACACGAGTTCGTGATGCCATGAGATGCCCGCTCACAGAGAACGCCCGGCGGGTGCTGGAAAGCCGCTACCTGAAAAAGGACCCCGCCGGCCGGCCGGTTGAGGCGCCGGAGGACATGCTGGAGAGGGTGGCCCACAACGTTGCCTCGGCGGAACAGCGCTACCCCGCCGGCCCATCGGCCCGGGAGATGGAGGAGCAGTTCCTGGAGGCGATGACGGCGCTGGACTTCCTGCCGAACTCCCCCACCCTCATGAACGCCGGCCGGGAGCTGCAGCAGCTCGCCGCCTGTTTCGTGCTCGGCATTGAGGACTCCATCGAGAGCATCTTCGAGACGCTCAAGCGCAGCGCCCTCATCCACCAGAGCGGCGGAGGGACGGGCTTCTCCTTCTCCTCGGTGCGGCCCCGCGGGGATTACGTCTCCACCTCAGGCGGCGAGGCGAGCGGCCCCCTGTCCTTCATCCGCATCTTCAACGAGGCCACCGAGGCGATCAACCAGGGGGGGTTCAGAAGGGGCGCCAACATGGCCATCCTCCGTGTTGACCATCCCGACGTCGAGGAGTTCGTCCGCGCCAAGGAACGGGAGGGGGAGCTGGTCAACTTCAACATCTCGGTCGCCCTCACCGACGCGTTCATGGAAGCGCTGGACGCGGGGAGGGACTATCCGCTGGTCAACCCCCGCACCGGACGTGTGGTGCGGCGGGCCTCGGCGCCGGAGACCTTCGAGCAGATCGTGCAGAACGCCTGGAAGAACGGCGAGCCGGGCGTGGTGTTCATTGACCGCGTCAACGAGCAGAACCCCACGCCGGCCCTGGGGCGAATCGAGGCCACCAACCCGTGCGGGGAGGCCCCGCTGCTGCCCTACGAGTCGTGCGTGCTCGGCTCGATCAACCTCTCCCACGTCCTCGCCGGCACGGCGCCGAAGTGCACCGTGGCCTGGGACAGGCTGCGGCGGCTGGTGCACATGGGCGTGCGGTTCCTGGACGACGTGCTCACCGTCACCAGGTTTCCGCTGCCGCAGATCGAGCGGAACACCACCGCCAACCGCAAGGTCGGCCTCGGCGTGATGGGTTTTGCGGACATGCTGATCCGCAGGGGCATCGCCTACGACAGCCCGGCGGCGAAGGATGCGGCCGAGGAACTCATGAGGTTCCTCTCGCAGGAAGCGGACGCCGCCTCGGAGCGCCTCGCCGCCGAACGGGGGGCGTTTCCCAACTTCGAGCGCAGCATCTACGCCGAGCGCGGGCGTCCCCTGCGCAACGCCGTGCGAACCACCATAGCGCCCACCGGCTCCATCAGCCTGATAGCGGGATGCTCGGGGGGCATCGAACCGATCTTCGCCGTGGCGTTCCGCCGCCGGGTGCTCGACGGAGAGTCCCTGCTGGAGGTCCACCGGGATTTCCTGCCCCTGTGCAGGCGCAGCGGGTTCGAGGTGCCCGACGAACTGATGGAGACGGTGCTGGAGACGGGTCGCGTGCGGCCGCTGGAGGAGCTGCCGGAGCCGGTGCGCAGGCTTTTCGTCACCAGCGCCGAGGTGCCCGTGGTGCAGCATCTCGGCGTGCAGGCCGCATTTCAGCGGCACACCGGAAACGCCGTTTCCAAGACGCTGAACCTGCCGCCCGAGAGCACCCCCGAGCAGGTCCGCGAGGTCTTCCTCAAGGCTTACGAGCTGGGCTGCAAGGGCGTGACCGTCTACCGTGACACCAGCCGCCTCTCGCAGGTGCTCGCCACGGAGTGCTGCCGGCGGGGAGAAGGATGCAGCGTGTAGCACGTGGCAGGGAGAGGTTCCCTTCCCTCAGGGATCCCCAGAGGAGCCGGCAAGAGGCCCTTGCCGGCACGCGTGAGCGGCTGTAGGTGTTTCATTTTGAAGCGTTCCAGCATCCAAAATCCCGCCGCCTTGAAGCCGTGTCCAAAAAACATCCCAGGAGGCCACGAGGCGCCGCGAGACGCTTATCCTGCGCGTATTGATGGGTGAACCGGGCCCCTGGTGTATGGTAAGTGTCTTGACGGGGCCGCAGGCAAGCGCTCTCCCAGGAAGGTGCGCTAC
Source organism: Candidatus Brocadiaceae bacterium (assembly GCA_030615435.1). GTDB lineage: Bacteria > Planctomycetota > Brocadiia > SM23-32 > SM23-32 > JAUWZH01. The sequence goes on from JAUWZH010000064.1 coordinate 2,853, forward strand.
GGGCCGCATGAGGAGCCGGACGCGGTGCTGGTGGTCAGCGGCGTGCAGGAGGACGGATTCAGGCAGCATTTGGGCGTCTGGGCCGGAAATGCGGAGAGCGAGCAGAGGTGGTCGGAGGTGTTTGCGGAGCTCAAAGGACGCGGCCTGAAGGGTATGCGCTACGTGGTGAGCGACGATCGCCAGGGCATCCGGACGGCGGTGGCGCGGCACTTTCTGGGCGCACTGTGGCAGCGGCGCCAGGTGCACTTCAAGCGCAACGTCCTATGCAAGGTCAGAGAGCCAGGGACCGGGAGTGGGTGGCCTTGCTTCTGAAGGAGATCACCGACGCGCCGACGCTGGAGGAGGCCCGGGAGGCGCTGGGGCACGGGGTGGAAGAGCTCAGCAAAAGATACCCCGAGGTGGCGCGGATGCTGGAGGAGGAGGAGGGCGAAGAGATCCTGAGTGTTTACGCGCTGCCTAAGGGGCATAGAAAGCGAATGCGCTCGACGAACATGCTGCAAGGCGGTGGTTTGAGGAGGTGCGGCGCAGGACGCGGGGGGTGAGGATTTTCCCGAACCGGGCCTCGTTGCGTGCGGCTGATCGGGCCCACTGCATGGAAGCGAATGGGGAGTGGCTGGAGCGGCGTTACCTGAGGATGGAGCCGGAGCGGATCGAGGAGGCGATGGTCGCCTGGCAGGCGGCGGGAAATGAGTCAGCGTGCTGCTCGCGTCCTCTTCGCTCGCAGCACGCTGATCCTGCAGATGTGAAATTACACAACAATCTTAACTCTCGGGACTGTAACCTCCTTTTAGTCGTTGGCTTCGAGCGTGGAGTCCCACGCATGGACCTCCATCAGGATTCCGCCCCGCCACAGACGGCTAAAGACGTTGAACTTGTATACGTCGGGGTCCTTATCCGGACGGGACGGGTTCGGGATCTCGGTGCTTCCCTGAGGGGCCTCGGACCAGTGGACGCTCAGGTCCACGCACAGAAGGTTGGCACCCGGCACGGCCCCCTTGCCCCTGTGGTTGATCCCGTCCTCGTTCAGGTCACCGAGTATCACGCGCGCTGGCACAGCACCGAAGATCACGTCGTCCTGGATATAGTCGGAATTGGCTATAAAAATTGGATCACCAGAATCGTCATACATGGCATCCCCTGCTTGGCCGCTAGGGCAGTCGAACGTCTTCAAGGAGTTCACATACGCCGGGTACAAAAACGCCAGCGACCGCTTGCTATTGATAAGATAAGCCCATGTGCCTGGGGCATGCGGCCACGTTTGGTCATTGTCGTTCAAGTAGAACATGTACCCTACCCCTAGGTTATGCTCGTTGGTCTTGCACACAGCCTTACGCGACGCTGCACGAGCTCGCGCCAGGGCCGGCATGAGCATGGCCGCAAGGATTGCGATAATCGCCATAACTACCAGCAACTCGATCAACGTAAACGCTTTCTTCATCAGCCTCCCGCCTCCTTTCATTACACTCTCTTATGTAAAAGACTACCGATTGCGCAACTTTCAACCTCAACCTTCATCTTCAAGGCTGGCGTCCTGAGGCATTCCGGTCGCTTCTTCGTACACGTCAGGATCCTTGTCCAGGAAATGCGGGTTCGGGATCGCGGTGCTCCCCTGAGGGGCCTCGGACCAGTGAACGCTAGTGTCGGCGCACAGAAGGTTGGCACCCGGCACGACGTTCCTACCCCTGTGGTTGACCTCGTCGGCGTTCAGGTCACCGAGCACGACGCGCATTGGCACTCCGGTCTCAATATCGTCGTCCTGGACATAGTCGGAATTGTTCACCTCCGGAATGCCATCTGCGTCCATATCCCGGTACATCGCCTCCCCTGCCTGACCGCTCGGACAGTCAAATATCCCCAGAGAGCCCACATACTCCGGAAACAACGTTCCGAGCAGCTCCGCGCTCTTGTCCGCCCAGGTCACTTCGTCGGTTTGGAGCGGCCATTCCTGGCTATTCACATTGCGATAAAACGTGTACCCCACCCCTATGTCATGCTCGTGGGACTTGCAGACAGACTTACGGGCCTCCGAACGAGCCCGTGCCAGGGCCGGCATGAGCATAGCCGCGAGGATTGCGATGATAGCCATAACGACGAGCAACTCGATCAACGTGAATCCCTTTTTCACCATGATCATTACCTCCTTTTCTCCTTGGCGATGAGGTAGTCACATCGAACACGCTCTTGTATATCGGCACAGCGCCAGTCTGTCAAGAAGAAAACGCCAAAAAAACTCTCGCCGCCCGCCTCAAACGCAGAGGCGGACATCACCCTCACGATCTCAGAAGGGCCTCTGGGGCGCTCCTGAGGGCTTCTGAAGGCTCGAACTGCGGAGGGAACCGAGCCGGCGCGGGCGGTCTCGTCGCTCGCCTGCTTTGGGGCGGGATGCGTGTTGGGGCAGACCCGTTGCAAAAAGCTGGGAATTGAGGGTTGATCTCCTGCGACCGCCGCCCGGCTCGCCTGCCGATCCCCCCTGCTCCGATTGGCTCCTGCCGCATGGTCCGGTATAATCCCAGGAGGCGGCCGGTGAAGAGCGTAACGATGCTCCTGGAGGCGTCGCTGCTGGTCGGCAATGCTCAATACCGCCGAGGCAGGCCCCCCCGCTGGAAGAGATCCGGGCTCTTCCCGCTCCATGCTGTCGTCTCGATGTGCTCTCAGGGCATGAATGAGCTGGTTGCCAGGACGCTGCAATTCATCCGGCTCCACGGCCTCCTCGAACGGGGCGAGGAGGTGCTGGTGGGCCTCAGCGGGGGGCCTGACTCGGTCGCGCTCGCGCTTGTCCTCCTGGAGCTGTCACGCTGCGGCGCCCTCCCACTGCGCATCCGCCTGGCGCACCTCAATCACTGCCTGCGCGGGGCGGAGTCCGACGCCGACGAAGAGTTCTGCCGCCGCTTTGCGGCCCGACATTCCCTGCCGATCGAAACCGCTCGCGTTGCCGTGCGGGAGGCGGTGCGCCGCGGCGAATCCCTCGAGGAGACGGCGCGGCGGGTCCGCTACCGCTTCCTCACGCAACTGGCCCGGCAGCAGCGGGTCAGGAGCGTCGTGCTCGGCCACCAGGCGGACGACGTCGCCGAGACCGTCGTGATGCGGCTGCTGCGCGGCTGCGGGCTGCGCGGCCTGGGAGCGCTGCCGCCCGAGCGACCCGCCGGGGGCGGGGAGGATGGCGTGCGTATCGTCCGTCCGCTTCTGGAGTTGCAAAAAGCCGATCTGCTGGAGTTCCTCTGCCGCCGCGGCGAGCCCTACCGCGTGGACAGCTCCAACCGCCGGCTGGAGTTTCAGCGCAACCGCATCCGCCACGACCTCCTCCCCGTGCTGAAGAGGTGCTGTCCCGGATTCGCCCCCGCTTCCCTCTGCGCGCTGAACAGGGCGGCCGTGGAGCTCAACGCCCTGCTGGACGAGATGCTCGATCGGCGGTGGAACGCACTGTGCGTGGAGGCCCGCCCCGATGCCGTCGGGCTGGACGCAGGGCACTACCGCCGCCTTCCCCCACCCCTGCGCAAGCGGGCAGTGCGACGGGCTCTAAAGCAGCTTCTGCCGGGACCTCATTCACAGCCGGGGCTCACGCGCAAGCACTACGACGAGGCCGCCGAGCTCGCCGACCGACCCGTCGGAGCCGCGATCGCCCTGCCCGGAGGGCTGTTGGCGCGGCGCGAGCACGGTCTGCTCTACATCAGTCGCCCGTCGGCCGGGAGCTGCGCCCGGAGCGCCCGGCTCGAGGTTCCCGGTACGACAGTCGTGGACTGGGCGGGACTGACGCTCAGGACCGAGGCGCTTCCCGCGCAACGGCTGGACAACGCGACCAGGCAGGCGGGGCCCCACGAGGCATTCCTGTCCCTCGAGGCCCTTTCGATGCCGCTATCGGTACGCCGCCGCCGCCCGGGCGACCGCTTTCATCCCCTCGGCGCACCCGGCGGGCGCAAGCTGAAGGAGTTCTTCATAGACCGCAAGGTCCCCCGCCACCAGCGGGACCGCACCGCACTGCTCGTGGACGCCGCCGGCCGCATCGCCTGGGTAGTCGGCCACGAGATTGCTGAGCCGTTCAAACTCACCGGCGCCCGGGAACGCATACTGCACCTGGTGGCATCAAGACCCGATGCGGCAGGATAGCAGCCCCCCTGGCCAGAGCCGCATCACAGGCCCCGCCCCGCGAGAAAGCAGATGGCCCTCCGGCGCAAGAGGCCTCAATTCTTTCACCGATTTCGCCCTTGACACAGCCGGAAGGGATGATATAATGAACATATGTTCAGAATGAGGAGGCTTGATGCCACGCTCGAAGATTCCCAGATGGGTCGAGAATCCGCCGCCGATCTCGGTTTTCAAGCCCGCCGGCGTGCCGGCGCGGAATCTGCCGGTGGCCCTGCTGCACCTGGACGAATACGAGGCGCTGCGGCTGGCTGACTACGAAGGCCTCAATCAGGAGGAGGTCGCCGTCCGCCTGGGGGTCTCGCGACCCACGGTGAGCAGGATCTTGGAGAGCGCGCGCAGAACGGTGGCTCAGGCCCTGGTGGAAGGAAGGTCCCTGCTCATTCAAGGCGGGCCGGTGCGGTTCCCCGCGCCGGTTCCAGGCTGGCGGGGCCGGGGCGGATGGCGTCGAAGGCACGGCAGGGGTGGCCCGCCGCAGATGTGAATTCGGCTTGCAGGGAGGAGGAAAGACGGAGCATCGTCCCGGCGGAGGTGCTGGGAGCACCGCGGCGCAGTCGGCAAGCTTCCCCACTGTCGAGCTGGGCAGAGAGGAGAATGCGAGGCAAGGGTTGAGAACTCTTTTTCGGAAGGAGGCAGAGCGATGCCAGGTGGAGATGGAACAGGACCAGCAGGAATGGGACCCATGACGGGCCGGGCGGCCGGCTACTGTGCAGGTTACGCAGTGCCGGGGTTCATGAACCCGATCCCCGGCCGTGGTTTCTGGGGCGCCGGATATCCCGCCTACGAGCCGTTCGGATACGGCGCTGGAGCGGGGTATGCGCCTTACGGCGGTTACGGACCCGGCGCAAGTGCCATACAGCCCTTGGGGATCCGGGGCATACGCGGCGCCATACTACGGGGGCTCTTGGCCCGGGTTCAGCCGGGGCATGGGCTTCGGGCGCGGCATGGGCTTTGGCCGAGGCATGGGCATTGGACGAGGCATGGGCAGAGGTCGTGGCTTCCGCGGCCGGGGCTGGTAAGGCCTGAACCGCCACGCGAGAGTCAGGTTGACTTCATCAGTAAGGAGGTAGAGCGATGCCAGGTGGAGATGGAACAGGACCAGCAGGAATGGGCCCGATGACGGGCCGAGCGGCAGGCTATTGTGCCGGTTACGGAGTGCCGGGATTCATGAACCCGATCCCAGGCCGGGGGTTCCGGGGCTGGGGCCAGGGCGCCGGGGCCGGCCCCTGGGGTTACGGAGCGGGTATGGGCTCGCCCTACGGCTACGGGCCTGGGGCGGCGCCTTACAGCGCCTGGGGTTACGAAGCAGGCGTGAGGCAGCCTTACGGATACGGGGCGGCGGTGCCCCCTTGGGGCGGCTACGGCCCTTATGCGCCCTACGGCGCGCCGCCCACCCAGGAAGCCGAACTCGACATGCTGAAAGGGCAGTCTGAATACCTCGAGGATGCCCTGGAAGGCATCAGAAAGCGCATCGAGGAACTCGAGGCGGCCGCACAGGAGGAGGAATGAGCGGCAGGATCAAGGTTCATCGGCCCTATTGAGGGAGGAGAACGCGATGCCTAGAGGCGATGGAACCGGCCCGCCGGGCGGCGGCGGACCCGGAACGGGAAGAGGCAGCCGTGGCGCTGGCGGCGGAGGTCGCGGACGCATGGGCGGCATGGCGGCGGGGCCGGGCGGAAATTGCGTCTGCCCCAAGTGCGGTCACAAGGCGCCACACCCAAGGGGCGTGCCGTGCTTACAGACGCCGTGCCCCAAGTGCGGAACCACAATGACGCGAGAGTGAACTCTCACGTCCACCTCAGTCAAAAGGAGGAACGACGGTGCCACGAGGCGATGGAACAGGACCAGCAGGAATGGGCCCGATGACGGGCCGAGCGGCCGGCTACTGCGCCGGTTACGCAGTGCCGGGGTTCATGAACCCTTACGGCGGCTACGGCGGCGGTGCGTGGGGCCGCGGAATGCGCGGCGGAGGCCGGGGCCGCAGGAACTGGTACTACGCCACGGGCCTGCCCGGCTCGGCCCGAGCGGCTCAGGGACTGCCCGCGTGGGGCGGCGTGGCGGGAGGCTATGCGCCCCCTGCTTACGGCCCCTATGCTCCTCCCCCCGAGGATGAGCTCGCGAGCCTCAAGGCGCAATCCGAGGCCATCGGCCAGGAGCTTCAAAGGATCAACGAGCGCATTGCCGAACTGAGCAAGGAAGCAGGAAAGGAGTAATCCCCTACCTGCCTGCGAGGCGGGCCCCGCAGCGCGGAGCCCGTCCTTTCATCTCACGTAGAGTCGGGAGGAGGCCGTTCAAATGAAGATCTGTTTCACAAGCGCCGGGCCGGACCTGTCCTCTGAAGTTGACCCCCGCTTCGGGCGAGCGCGGTACTTCATTATTTATGACGACGAGACGCAGCAGCACGAGGTGGTGGACAACGAGCAGAACGTCAACGCAGCCGGAGGGGCCGGGGTTCAGTCTGCCACCACCGTCGCCGAGATGGGCTGCCAATGGGTGGTGAGCGGGCACATGGGCCCGAGGGCGATGTCCGTGCTCAAGGAGGCGGAGGTCCGGGTGGCCCTCGCCCCCTCGGGCACCGTTGCCGAGGCCATCGAGCAGTTCAACAGTGGCGAGCTCGAGGAAGCCGGCTCCGCCGACGTCCCGCCCCACTGGTAAAGTCATGTCCATGCGCAGCAGCGCATCCCAATCGGGCGGCCTGGTGCTCGCCATCGCCTCCGGCAAGGGTGGAACCGGCAAGACCACGCTCGCCGTGAACATGGCCGCCGCACTGGCGCGCTCCGACGAGGTGGATCAGGAGGTGAGTCTGCTCGACTGCGACGTCGAGGAACCGAACGACCACCTCTTCGTCCGTCCCGCCTTCACCCGCAGCGATCCCGTCGAGGTGCTCAAGCCCGTCTGGAACGCCGAGCTTTGCACCGCGTGCGGCGAATGCGCCAGGGCGTGCCAATACAACGCCCTCGCCAAGGTCAAGGAGAAGGTGCTGTTGTTCCCGGAGCTCTGCCACGCCTGCGGCGTGTGCACGGAGGTCTGCCCGGAGGGGGCGATGAGCGAGCGGCCCAGCGCCATCGGCGTGGTGGAGTGCGACGAGGAGAATCTGGATTTCCTATTTGCCCACGGCCGCCTCAACATCGGCGAGCCGCTCGCTCCGGCCATCGTCCGGGGGGTTAAAGGCCACATCGCGCCCGGGCGCATCAACATCATTGACGCCTCACCGGGCACGGCGTGTCCCGTAGTCGAGGCGGTGCACGGGGCCGACGTCGCGCTGCTTGTAACCGAGCCGACCCCCTTCGGCCTTTCCGATCTCAGGCTCGCCCTCGGGCTCGCCCTCGAACTCGGCGTGCCGGCGGGCATCGTGGTGAACCGCTCCGACGGTGAGGACCGCCTGATCGCAGACTACGCGGAGGAGGTCGGCGTGCCAATCGTGGGACGGATTCCCTTCGAGCGCAAGTACGCCGAGGCCTACTCCCGGGGCGAGTTACTGGTGGAGGGATTCCCGGAAGTGGAGCAGATGGTCCTGGAGATATTCCAGCGGACGTGCGAGCTGGTGGGCACCACCCCGCCCTCCATTCCCGAGCAGGCGCCGGTCAGCGTCTCCAGCGGAGCCGAAGAAACCGGGGCGCCCGCAGCCTCCGTCTCCTATCGGGAGTGCACCATCATCAGCGGCAAGGGCGGCACGGGCAAAACGACCGTCGTCGCCTCCCTGGCGGCGCTCGCCTCCGGCAAGGTGCTCGCCGACTGCGACGTGGACGCCGCCGACCTGTACCTGCTGATGAACCCGCGCGTGCTCGAAGTCCGGGAGTTCGTCGGCGGACAGAAAGCAACCATAGAGCCCGAGAGGTGCACAGGCTGCGGGCGCTGCGCCGAGCAGTGCCACTTCGACGCCATCGTGCCGGACGAGATCCCGCCGGCGGGTCGAGCCCATTTCGCCGACCCGTCCTCCGCAGCAGCCGTGCTCGGCGCT
>JAUWZH010000110.1 GCA_030615435.1 Candidatus Brocadiaceae bacterium
CGAGCATCGCGATGACGCCGTCGTCGCCGTGCAGCAAGGCGCGCCGCTTGCGCGCTGCCATTTTCCGGAAAGGCTTGACGCGGTCGGCGTGCAGCGTCTCGACAAGCTCGTCAAGTTTTTCCTGCAGGCGCCGTCCCGTGCGCCCGCTCCACCCCTGGACGGCTTCCACGGCGGCATCGTTTATGCTGCGCCCCGGGTCCGGCACGATGAGCTCGGGGTCGAACTGTTCGAGCGCCCCCCGGCCACGGCAGTGCGGGCAGCGCCCGTACGGGCTGTTGAAGGAGAACAGGTTCGGAGTGGGCTCCTCGATGCCCACCCCACAGTTGAGGCAGGCGAAGCGCTGATTGAACAGGTGCTCCTCCCCGTCTTCCCGCAGGGCGATGCAGACCCCCTTGCCGAGGTTCAGGGCCGTGCGAACGCTGTCGGTGAGGCGGGAGGATTCCCCCTTGATGACGAGCCGGTCCACCACGACGTCAACGTCGTGTGTCTTGTAGCGCTCCAGATGGCTGACCGTGTCGAGGTCGCGGATGGCGCGGTCTATGCGGGCCCTGACGTAGCCTTCGGAGCGGATTCTCTCCAGCAGCTCGCGGTAGTGCCCTTTGCGGCCGCGCACCAGCGGGGCAAGGAGCGTAACGCGGGCCCCGATGCCGAGGTCAGCCAGGAAGGCCACGATCTGTTCGAGGGTCTGATGCCGGATCGCCGTTCCGCACCTCGGGCAGTGGGGCGTGCCGACCCGGGCGAAAAGCAGCCGCAGGAAATCGTAGAGCTCCGTCGTCGTGGCGACGGTGGACTGCGGGCCGGTGCTCCCCATCTGCTGCTCGATGGCGATGGTAGGGGGGAGGCCGGTGATGCGGTCGCAGTCGGGCCTGGGCATCCGTTGCAGGAACTGGCGCGCGTAAGAGGAAAGGCTCTCGATGTAGCGGCGCTGACCTTCCGCGTAGAGCGAGTCGAATGCCAGGGATGACTTGCCGCTGCCGCTGATGCCCGTGATGACCACCAGCCTGTCCCGGGGCAGCTCGACGTCAATGTCCTTCAGGTTGTGGGTGCGCAGGTGACGCACGCGGATCCAGTGGTCCTCGGCGCGCCCCTCTGCGGGGGCCTCAGCGGGCGGATTCTCTGTCTGCAAGGACATTTAGAAGTCTCGAATACGCAGGCATGAGAGCTGACGGCTATTCACCCGCGCCCCCGCTCCTGCTGCGGCGTTCGCTTCCGCCTGCGCACCACGAACCGGATGGGGACGTGGGAGAACGCCAGTTGGCTGCGCAACTGGTTGGCGAGGTAGCGCTCGTAGCTTTCCGTGACGCGCGCCGAGTCGTTCACGAACAGGGCGATTGTCGGCGGCAGGACGTCCACCTGGGTGGCGTAGAGGACGCTGCCGGGACGGTTTCCCTTGGAAAGGGGGCGTCTGCGGGTGGTGATCTGCTGCATTGCCTGGTTCAACTGGCTTGTTTTCACCCTCGTTGCGGCCTGATCTCGCAGGTTCTGCGCCGTCTTTACAACCGCGAAGACGTTTTCCCCGGTCAGCGCGCTGATGAAGGCGAGTGGGGCAAAACGCATGCCCGGAAGTTGCCACCACAGGTATTCCGGAAACCCTTCGTCCGCCTCCTGCGGAACCATGTCCATCTTGTTCAGGGCGATCACGCACGGTTTGTAGTTGGCGATCACCTGCGCTGCGAGCTGCTTGTCCACCTTCGAGATCTCGCTGCAGGCGTCCATGATGTGCACGACCACGTCGGCGCGCCTGATGGCCTGGTCGGTTCGCACCCGGCTGTAGAAGTCCACCGATTCCGACAGTTGTTTCCTCTTGCGCACCCCTGCGGTGTCAATGGCGACGAAGTGCAGGTCGCCCATCTGAAAGTGCACGTCCACGCTGTCGCGCGTGGTGCCCGGCAGCTCGCTCACGACCACGCGCGGCTCCTGCGCCAGGTAGTTGATCAGGGTGCTCTTGCCCACGTTGCGCCGCCCCACGATGGCGAGCTTGAGCGGCTCGGGCCTGGAGGGGACCTGCTCCAGGTCCGGCAGCGCGTCGAGGATGCGTTCGGACAGCTCGCCGATGCCCTGGCGGTGCTCCGCCGAGGTCCGGGTCGGGTCGCCGAGGCCGAGCTCGTAGAACTCCACGGCGCTTTCGGCGTCGCGGCGTCGCTCGCTCTTGTTGGCGACCACGATGATCTGCTTTTCTGTCTCCCGCAGTCGCCGTGCTATCGTCTTGTCGAGCGGCTGAACCCCGGCCTGCGCGTCCACCACGAGCAGGACCAGCTCGGCCTGGGCGATGGCGATTTCGATCTGCATCTCGACGTCGGCGAGGATCTCCTCCGCGCTTTCCATCCCGAACCCGCCCGTGTCCACCAGTTCGAAGGCCCGTCCGCCGAGGGCTACCTCGCGGGCGATGCGGTCCCGCGTCACGCCCGGAGTCGGGTCCACTATCGCAACGCGTTCGCCGCAAATCGCATTGAACAGCGACGATTTGCCGACGTTCGCCCGACCCACTATGGCTACCGAGGCGAGCATTGTCTCGATCCCCGTTCGGAGTTCCGCGCAGCGCCCGCGCCAACCGCCTCCCCGCCCTGCAGTGCGGGCGCGACGACCCGACCTGCAATCGGTTCATTATACCTGAGCGGCCGGGTCGCCGAAAGCCGCCGGATCGGCTTGCAAGCCGAGCCTGGCGGGGGGACAATCGCGGCGCGCGCCCGCTCTCAGGGGGCCAGCGAAGCCGAAATCGCCGAGACCGTGAGAATGGCGTTCCTCATGGCAGGTATGCCGGCGCTGGTAACGGGGACGTATGCCTTTGAGAAGTAGGGCAGGGCGGCCCGCCCTCGGGACCGTCACTACTGCTCCGGCTTCTCGGGGGGAGTCTCCTTCTGCGGCCCTTCGGCGACGGCGAGGAGGGTCGCCGCGTCCTTCTCCGCGGCGACGAGCACGAAACTGGTGGCGGGGCCCGTCACGAAGCGGCCGCCGTCGGTCTCTTTGCCCAGGACCACCGTCTTGCCCCCGACGGTCCTGTCCTTTAGGCGGATGGTGAGGGCGGGCCTGTCGAATCCGTAGGCCGCCGGGTCACTCTCCACGTATGCCGTCACCCTGGAGCCGGTGAAGTCCTCCAGGAGCTCGGCCGCATCTTCGAGCTTCATGCGCAGCTCCGCCGAGACCTCTTCACCGCCCGCCTCCTTCCAGAGGCGCTCCTGCCTGTCGTAGACGAAGCTCAGGGAGCGCCCGTCCCGGTTGAACTCGATCTCCTCGATCCCCTCGGCCTCGCAGATGAGCCTGGAGGCGAGGCCCACCGCCATGTCGTCCACCACGTCCTGGGCGAGGAGGAAAACACGCTCGCCCTCTGCCAGCTTCGCGAAGAAGCCCTGCGGGCCTTCCTGGCTTTCGGCGCCCACCAGCAGGCGCCTGGACCACGTCCTGTCCTCAGCACCCGTCTCGTCCTCGCCCCCCGGTTCGCGATAGGTGACCTCTGCGGCGATGCGCGGCTCGTCCAGGCCGTACGGAGCCAGGGCTTTGGCGGACTCGGTGGCGAAGCCTTCCGCCTTCAGATACGTGAGCCGGTTCAGCAGCTCCCGGACGGCCGCCCCGTCAGCCCGTCCCTGCACGGGGCCGGTGAGCTTCCAGTCGGACTCGGCGTCCTCGCGCTCGCAGCGGCACTCCCCGCCCGTGTGGGTAAGGGAGACGCGAATCGCCCGGCTCTGCGGCTCCTCCAGCACCAGTCGGTCCAGCAGCGCCAGCCGCCCGCGCTTGAGGTCGCGGATGTATGGTTCTTTCCCTATTGAGAGCACGGCGGGATAGCCTGTCCTGCGGGCATAGACGATTCCGGCTTCCTCGTCCTCGGAGCCCAACTCCGCCTCGGCGAGGAGGCGGTCCTCGGAGCCACTCAGGGCCACGCTCCACGACTCGTCCTCGCCCAGGCCGTAAGGGGCGAGGCTTTCCGGCTCGTCCGCCACGAAGTCCCGCACTCTCGCCCGATTCAGCCCTTCGAGCAGGCTGCTGATCGTGGGGCCGTCCGCCGGCGCCGCCTCTTCCCCTGCGACCTGCCACTCGCCTTCCGCCTTTTCCAGCACGAGCGAAGTCTGGCCCCTCGTGACGACGATCTTCTCTGCATCTTCCTTCTCGAAGCGCACGAGCTCCCGCTCTCGCAGCTCCTCCGGCCCCTTCCGCAGGTCATCGAAGAGCACCCTGGTGACCCTGACGATGGCCGGCTCGGCCTTATTCATGGCGTAGTAGACCTCTTCGTCCCCTTCCATCTTGCGGCTCAGGGCGATGCTGCGCCGGCTCTCCCCGAGCAGGAACGTGATGGACAGATCGGGCTTGTCCAGCCCGTACTCGCCCGCCACCGTCGGGTCGTCCACGACGAAGTCCGTTCGGCTCACGGTGTGATCGTTCAACCTCCTGGCGAGCCTTTCCACCGCGTTGGGATCGGCGAGGTCGTGGACGGGGTGACGCAGCTCCCAGGTTCCCTCCTCTTTCTTGCACGTTACCTCGAAGGGTTCCTCCCCGGCCCACTCGGCCGCCTTGAGCTCCACGCCGCTCAAATCGCTGAGATCGAACTCCTCGGCAAGTCGTTTGCTGCGCAGGTCGTTCATGCTCACGTTCAGCTTGTCCACGACGCTCTTGCGGATGGTGTGGACGACGCTCATGTCGGGGGGGGCGACGAACACCAGGTCGCCTGCGCCCGATTCCTTGCCGATCAGCAGCGTCCACGTCCTCTCGGAGGGGCGAGAGGCGCGGAAGGTCACTTTGCCGGCGGGCTCCTCGAGGCCATAGGCGGCGAACTCCTCCGCCCCGCCCGGCCGGATTGGAGGGGCCGCTTTCTCGGCGGTCTCGAAGCGGTCCAGGATGCCTTCCACCTCCCAGCGGTCTGCCCTCAGGCGCAGCGGTTCGGTGATGCGCCACTTGTCCCTCGCCGTTTCGCGGCGCTCACAGACGATCCTGTCGGCGCCTTTCTCGATCTCGATCCCCGCGATGTCCTCCGTCCGGAAGCCCGGCAGGATCTTCCTCTGCTGCCTGGCCCGTTCCTCGGAGGTAGGCTTCCTTGAGAGGGAATAGGCGACCACGGCGGCAATCGCCACGGCAATCAACAGGACGAGCGTGGACTTGTGCTTCATGGCACAATCGCCTCCTCACGCGGCACCGATGCCCTCAGCGCCGCCTGATCTGCCAGACGGCAATCCCCAGCACGACAATGCACGCCGGCACTGCGCCGATGAATATCCAGCGCGACAGGCGGATCTGGCCGCTGGAAAGGGTGACCACGTGGATGTCCATTTCCTTCGCGGGAATGCCGACCATGTGCCCCTTGCCGGCGAGCCAGTTCACCGCGTTGAGCAGCAGGTAGAGGTTCGCCTCGTTCTGAGCCACCACTGTGTTGACGAACGAGAGGGAGCTGCCCAGCACCACGAGCCGGGGCCCGCGCATATCGCCCGGCGCCATCATTGGCGGCATGCCCTCAGGAGGGGCCGGCTCGACAACGACTGCCGCCACGACCGGCCCGGCAACGTCCTTTTCCGGATCGTATTCTGACTTCTCCATCTCCTCGATCGCCGTGGTTTCCCCCCAGCTCGAACCGATGCCGGTCAGCAGCTTCCGGGCCGACAGGTTCGGCTTCGCCCTGGGGGGCACGATCTCCAGGGGCGCGCAGCGGACCAGTTCGAGCGTGTAGTTCTGGAGGTCCCGCGTGATGGGATGGTCCGCGTAACCGTCCTCTATGACGGGCACCGAGCTCTGGGCCACCTGAACCTGCATCAGCCCCCTTGCGGTGAGGGCAAACTGTGAGCTCTGGAACATGCCGAGTGCCTCCAGGTGCGCCTCGATCCCGTATTCGCCCAGCAGCGCGTCGAGGTTGGAGCCGGAGGCGGAGTCGTGCAACCGAGAGTCCAGCATGACCAGGACGCGCCCGTCGCGGTCCTCCAGGTAGCGGCGGATGGCTTCGAGGTGCTCCGGGGGCAGCGAGGTCCGCGGGCCGGGCACTACGAGCACGTCGCAATCCTCCGGCACCTGCGCCCTGTCGGCGAGGTTGAGGGTCCTGGACTCGAAGTTGTCTCCCTTCAGCTTTTTGACCAGCTTCGAGAGCGAGTATTTCTCGGTGAGGATGTCGCTCGTTCTCGGCGCGCCGGGCGCGGCGGGCTGCCCTTCGATCGGCCTTTCACCGTGACCGCTGAGGAAATAGACTATCTGCCCTTTGTCCTCGGTGATCTTGGCCAGCGCGCCTGCGAACGCCGCCTCACCCGCGAACTTCGGGCTTCCTCCCTGCCACCTCGGCGACTGGGCGATCTCGATGAGGGGTATGACGTCGTGCCGCTCGCCGGACTCGAAGATGACACAGCGCCCGGGGATGCCGACGCGCTCGTTGAGTTCCTCTCGCACCTGCGCATGTTCCTGCCCCAGGCCGAGCTGTTCAACGCTGATCCTGGAGCTGTACGCCTTGAATTCCTCCAGCATCTCCATCGCCTGCCTGTGTCCCCACCGGAGGAGCGCGGCCTGCGGGTCCATCGTGAGTTCTGCCTGCGAGGGCGCCCAGTAGACCACCGTCACGCGAACGGGTCGGTCGAGGGTGCGCAGCATCCGCTCGGTCTTTGAGTGCAGTGTGTAGCGCCGCATCCCCGTCATGTCCACGCGCGTGTAGCGCCGCGTGCTGATGTAGCAGACCAGCGCCGTGAGCGCTACCGCGAGCGCACCGAGCAACACGGCATTCGCCCCGGCCGCCGTCCTGCGCTGCCGGAGGAGCTTCAGGAGCATGTCGTAGTTGGCGGCGAGGCATCCGAGGGTGACTGCGGCGCCGAGCACGAAGAGGATGAGCGAGAGGGTGTGGCCTTCCGCAAACGCCTCTGCCTGCACCTCCCGGATGACCTCGGCTCCCACCAGCAACACGATGCCCAACAGGATGCCGATTCGGGTCACTGTCTTCCACGCGGGCGGCTTCCGTGGGCTCATGCCGTTCCCCTCCATCTTCTGGACTCGAGGACGCGCACGCTCAGAAACAGGAACAGGGCGGTGGTCGAGGCGAAGTACACCAGGTCGCGGGTGTCAACGATGCCCTTGACGAAACCGTCGTAGTGCACCGGAGGCGCCATGTAGCGCAGGACCACGGCCGCCAGGGACGATCGGTCGCGCACCACGAGCCAGAGGAAGAACAGCCCGAGCAGCATCACGAAGCTGATGATGGCCGAGCCGACTTGCACCCTGGTCAGCGAGGAGCAGAACAGCCCGATTGCCACGAACTGGGCGATCAGCAAGTAAAGGCCGAGGAAACCGGCAGCGACCGGCCCGTAGTCCAGCGTTCCCATAGCGGCGAGGTAGACACACTCCAGGGCGATCGGCGCCAGCATGGCCACGCCGAACAGCAGCGCGCCGAGGTACTTGCCCAGCACCACCTCCATGTCGCTCACGGGGGTGGTCAGCAAGGTCTCAATGGTCCCGCTGCTCGCCTCCTCGCTCAGCAGGCCCATGGTGATGAGCGGCACGGTCACGATGAGCAGATACAGCGCCACCCAGAACGCGGAGCCCGCCACGGCGTTGAGATCAACACTGCTGCCCCACAGGAACACGGCGAAGAGCAAACCGTGTCCGACCGCAAAGCCCGCCAGGACGAGGTAGGCGATCGGCGAGAGGAAAAAGGTGTTCAGCTCGCGTTTCGCTATGACCGGAATGTTGACCATCGGACGATCCGTTCCTCCCACAACCAGCGCAGCGTCTCAGCCTGCTCTGCGAGCGGAGCCGACCGGCGCTTCGGGCATTTCTCCCTGCCCGGCGGACACCCGCCCGGCGGCCACGAGGATTGCGATGAGGACGATTGCAGCCATCAGCGCGAGCCCCCCGCGTTTCGCCCCCCACAGCGCAAAGCTCAGCGCCACCCCTCCCGTGAGGAGCGCCGTCACGAGCACCCCGGCAAGGGCCGCAGCGGGCCCCTGCGCTCCCTCCAACCGGAAGGCCCGGCTGCACCCCACGACGAGGGCCAGCAAGGCGAGCACCGTGCCGCTCGCCGCGGCCATGCCGAGCAGAATCCACACGGCCGCTTGCACCACGGGCGCGAGGCCCTCCCGCGCACCCGGCCACAGGAGGGTGATCAGGTACCCCAGCACGCAGATCGCACAGCACAGCGCCTCGGCGGCAGCGAAGGGCACCGAGCCGGCGCTCTTGGCATAGCACCAGATGCTGACCGAACCCTGCCAGTTG
>JAUWZH010000162.1 GCA_030615435.1 Candidatus Brocadiaceae bacterium
CGCCGGCGAGTCGCTCCGCAGCCGGCTGCATCAGTGGGGAGTGGAAAGCGCCGGCCACCTTGAGACGGACTACGTGCCGGGCGCCCAGCTCCCTGCACAGGGCGGCGCCGCGCCCGGCTGCTTCCTCCTCGCCGCTGATGACGAGTTGCCCCGGACAGTTATAATTGGCGGGCCACAGGCGGCCTCCGTCTTGCTGCACCCTGTGGCAGACCTCTTCCACCTGCTCGTCCTCCAGTCCGATTACGGAATACATCGTGCCGGGATTGGCCTCGCACGCTTCCTGCATGTAACGACCCCTGGCGTAAACAAGCCGCGCCGCCTCGCTCAGGCTAACGGCCCCGGAAGCGACAAGGGCACTGTACTCACCCAGGCTCAACCCCGCCGCGCCGTCGGCCTCCAACGTGCGCCCCAGTTCTTGCTCGACAGCCCGAAGAATGGCTGTGCTGACGGTCAGGATGGCGGGCTGGGAGAGGTCTGTGCGCCCGAGCTCCTCCTTAGTTCCTCTGAAGCAGAGCTTCTGGAGGTCTATTCCCGTGGCGGCGGAGGCCTCGGCGAATGCTTCCCGCGCCGCCCTGTACCGTTCGAAAACGTCTCGGCCCATCCCTGCCGTCTGGGCACCCTGGCCGGGGAAAAGAAGCGCCTTCCCGCTCACTGTGCAGCTCTCTCCCATGGGTCGCTGGTGATTGGCCACGCAAGGGCCACTCAGTAGCGCAGCAGCATTGATCCCCAGGTGATGCCCCCCCCGAACGCCAGCAGGAGCACCAGGTCCCCACGTTGCAGCACGCCTTTTTGCACGGCCTCGTCCATGGCGATGGGGATGGAGGCTGCCGACGTGTTTCCCACGCGGTCAATGTTCACGTAGGCCTTCTCCTCAGGGATGCCCGCGCGCTCACAAATGCTGCGAATAATCCGAACGTTGCTCTGATGAGGGATGATGAGCTTGATGTCGTCGAGGGAGATACCGGTTTCCTGCGGAATCCGAACCAGGAGCTCGCCCAGCTTGCTGACGGCGCACCTGAACACTTCGCGGCCCTGAAGCTTCATGAAGTGGTCAGCGTTGTCCACGGTTTCGTGTGTGGGGGGACGGCGGGAGCCCCCGCCGGGGATCATGAGGAGTTCCTGTCGGGAGCCATCGCCCCCCATCTCGCAGAAGATGATCTCTCCGGTGCCTGTGCTCCTGGTGAGGACGGCTGCTCCGGCGGCATCGCCGAACAGGATGCAGGAGCGCCGGTCCGTGTAATCTGTGAAACGGCTCAGCGTTTCGGCCCCGATGACCAGGGCATTCTCGGTTACGCCTGCGACGACGAGGGCTCCCCCCTGGGCGAGCCCGAACAGAAACCCACAGCAGGCCGCCTCCAGGTCGTAGGGCAGCGCGTTGTCTGCGCCGAGGGCCGTTTGAACCAGGCAGGCGGTGGCAGGGAACAGGTAGTCGGGAGTGCACGTGGTTACGATAATCGCCTCTACGTTCGCCGGGGACAGCCCTGCCTCAGCCAGCGCATTCCTGGCGGCAACGACAGCCAGGTCGCTCGTGGCTTCGGTTTCCGCCGCGATCCGGCGCTCCCTTATGCCCGTTCTCTTCGTGATCCACCCATCGGAGGTGTCCACCATCTGCTCCAGATCCGCGTTGCTCAGCACTCGTTCGGGCAGATGAGAGCCAAGCCCGGCAATCTCCACAGTCAGTTTGCAAAGACTTTTCATGGCTCAAGGGGAGAGAACGGTGTGTATCTTAGGTGTCTCTGAGGGGTATCTCTGACGGCGGCGGCCCGGCGTTCCTGATTGCCGGCGCGGCCGTGCGCACGGATTGAGCAATCTTCCGGCTGACTTCCCGGCGGACAAAGCTTCTGGCCTCGCGCACGGCGTTCACT
Organism: Candidatus Brocadiaceae bacterium; assembly: GCA_030615435.1. Lineage (GTDB taxonomy): Bacteria > Planctomycetota > Brocadiia > SM23-32 > SM23-32 > JAUWZH01. Next base: position 1,866 of record JAUWZH010000162.1, read on the forward strand.
ATGGCCCTGGCGTCGGAGCAGCCGTGGCTGATGATGGTCACGCCGTTGATGCCGAGCAGGGGAGCGCCGCCGTACTGGGCATAGTCGCCGCACTGCTCAATGACCTTGAAAGCATCCTTGCAGAGGGCGAACCCGATCCTATGGCGCAGGTTCTTGCTGGTCTCGCATTTCAGGTGGTCCAGCAGCTTCACGATGAGGCTTTCGCTGGTCTTCAGCAGGACGTTGCCTGCAAAGCCTTCGCACACGACGATGTCGCAGCCTCCGAAGAAGATGTCGTTGGCCTCCACGTTGCCCACAAAATTGACGGGTGCCCTCGAGAGCAAATCAAAGGCATCCTTAAGGAGGTCCGTACCCTTGCGCGCTTCTTCGCCGACGTTCAGCAGGCCTACCCGCGGATTCTCCAGCTCCAGCACGTCCCGCGCAAAGACAGTGGCCATGAGGCCGTATTGCAGCAAGTGGTGAGGCTTGCAGTGGATGTTGGCCCCCACGTCAATAATCACCACAGGGTGATCTATCGCCATCATTGGTACGGCGATGCCGGGCCTCTGGACGCCTTCCAGGAGTCCCAGCACCAGTGAACTCGCCGCCACTACCGCTCCGGTGTTGCCGGCGCTGACGAAAGCGTCGGCCTTGCCCTCCGCCACATGCGCCGTACCGACGCTGATCGAAGAATCCCTTTTCTCACGCAGGGCCCGCACGGGGGATTCGTGCATGCCGATGCTCTGAGAGGCGGGGACGATCTGAAGGTTATGCGGACAGGGCTGATGCTTTTGCAGCTCGCTGAGAAGCATCTGCTCGGGGCCCACGAGCACTATCGTGGTATCGGGGAACCGACATGCGGCCATCACGGCACCGGCCACCGGCTTCGCGGGAGCCTGATCCCCTCCGAGAGCATCCACCACGACACTCATGGTAGCTGCTTCGTCTGGGGACTCTTGGCCGATGGGCCGCTCTGCCTTCATTCTCGCCACGCACTGGAAAACGGACCTTCGTGGGGATTCGCCCCGCCTACCGTTCAATCTCAATCAAAGCCCGGCCTCGGTAGTAACCGCAGTTGGGGCAAACGGCGTGGGGGGATTTGGGCTGGTTGCAGTTGGCGCAGAAAAACCGGCGGGAGCGACCGGCAGGTGCCCGCAACTTCTGCGACAGGGGGATCCCAGGCATGACAGAACCCTGGTGCGTCCGCCGTTTACGCTTTCTCGCCTTGCTAACCTTGCGTTTGGGAAGAGCCATCTTCCGCGTGAAACCTCCACCGCAAGAGCAACCCCAGAACCCCGTCCTCTGTAAACACGCCTACGGACGCTCGCCGATACACAGGAAGGTAAGACCGCTGCCTGATCGTGCTCGCCAAGACTCGCCCACTACCACACGGCAGCACAGGATCGCAAGGCCGGCACCGCACGGAAAACGCCAACAATGCCCGCGTGAATCGGGATATTGTAGGGGATTGTCGCGGGGGGTGTCAATCGAAAAGAGTTTCTTCGCCTGGACATGGTGACCCTTTGGGGGGATGGCTTGCAGACGCCCGTGGAGGAGTGGCCCCGGGGCCCTCTTGTGAACGGATTGACAACCCACGTCGTTGCATGGCCTATGGCGCCGGGGTAGAATCGGGTCCGCCGAACCCTTCCAGCGGGAGTTACAAGCGTGAAGCTCAGAATCCGTCAGGGCAACCTTCACGGAGCGGTGAGCATTCCGGGCAGCAAGTCGCACACGATCCGCGGGCTGATCCTTGGCTCGCTGGCGCACGGAGTGTCGAGGTTGCTTCGGCCGCTTCGTTCCAGCGACACCGAGAGCTGCGTGCGACTCTGCCGGTCGCTCGGGGCGGAGGTGGAGACCTCCGATCTGAGATGCTGGAAGGTCAGCGGCACCGCCGGGACGCCGACAGCGGCCTCCGGGCCGGTGGACGTCGGCAATTCGGGGACCACGCTGTTCCTGGGCATGGGCGCCGCCGCGCTGTGCGAGGGCCTCAGCGAGCTGACCGGAGACGAGCAGACCAGGCGCCGTTCGGCGGGGCCGCTTCTGGAGGGGCTTTCGGCCCTGGGGGCCACCGCTTACTCGAAGGATGGCACTGGCTGCGCACCGCTCGTCGTGGGCGGCGGCCTGCGTGGCGGAAGGGTTTCCATTGAGTGTTCCACCAGCCAGTATATGTCGAGCCTGCTTATCGCCAGTCCGCTCGCGAGCGGCGATACGGACATCACCGCGCCGCTGCTCAACGAAAAGCCCTACGTTCGGATGACGGTGCGGTGGCTGGAGGAGCTTGGGATAGAACTCGAGGCCGCCGACGATCTGCAGCATTTCCGCGTGCCCGGCGGGCAGCGCTACCGGGCCTTTGAGAAGGCCATTCCGGCGGATTTCTCCAGCGCCACCTTTTTTCTGGTCGCCGCCGCCGTCACGGGCTCCGAGCTCCTCCTGCGGGGGCTCGACGTGAACGACACCCAGGGCGATAGGGCGGTGGTGGGGATGCTCCAGGAGATGGGCTGTGCGGTAGTGGTCGAGCCGGGAGGCGTGCGCATCCGCGGCCCCGAGCGGCTGGAGGGGGCGACCTTTGACCTCAACGCCACGCCCGATGCCCTGCCTGCGATGGCCGTGGCCGGGTCTGTGGCCGAGGGAGAAACCCGGCTGCTGAACGTGCCCCAGGCGCGCGTAAAAGAGACCGACCGCCTGAGCGTGATGGCGCAGGAATTGGGCAAACTCGGCGCGGCTGTCGAGGAGCTCTCGGACGGACTGGTTCTGAAGGGCGGCGGCCTGCGCGGGGCACATGTCAGCGGACACGGGGACCACCGCGTGGTCATGGCCCTCGCCGTAGCAGGCCTGGCTGCGCAGGGGGATACCACCGTTGACACGGCAGAAGCGGCCTCGGTTACGTTCCCCGAGTTTCCGCAGCTAATGCGCGAAGCAGGAGCCGAGATCACGCTGAACGACTGATGCCATCCTGCCGCATCTCACAACACGCCGGCGACGCGGTACTTCCCCTTCTGTTTCGTTACGAGCAGATACCTTGCGGTGGAGCCTTCGGCTGACACAAACCTGACAAGCGTCTTGAAGGCGGAGCCTGCCTTCTCGACCTTCACGACTTCGACTGATTCCGCTTCCAGGAGCCAGGCCGGCCTGCGCTCCCTGGCCTCATCGGGAAGGTTCTTGATCCTCTCCACGTAGGAGCGGACGGCACTGGCAATCTGTTCGGTTTCTCTGGCGGAAACGCGCCCGGAACATCCCCCACAGGCAGCCGCAAGGGACAGAATGCAGAGGCCGAACGCACACAACGTGCGCTTTCTCACCTTACTTGCCTTTCGTCGCAGAGGGATTTGGCTCTGGAGAACCTTCTTGCTATGCCGACGGCGCGGCAGCGCCACGAAAATGTGAGACAGCTTCCGTCAGACCGCCGGGGCCTCAGAACCGGCCTTTTCTCAGAAGGAGCACGAGGAAAAACGGACCGCCCATCATGGCCGTGAGCACGCCGACGGGCAATTCAGTCGGCGCGAAGACGGTTCGCGCCAGGGTGTCGGCGAGTGCCAGAAATGCTCCCCCCCCGAAGAACGCCGCGAAGAGAAGCACGCGATGATCCGGCCCCAGCAAGAGGCGGAACACATGGGGCACAATCAGCCCCACAAAACCAATCGGTCCGGCCACCGAAACCACCGACGCCGTCAGCATCGAGCCTGCGATGAAGGCAATCCGCTGAACCCCGGCGACGTTGATCCCGCGCCCGGCGGCCAGCTCCTCCCCAAAGGCGAGCTGGTTGAGGTTGTTGGCCTGGCAGAAAAGCAAGACCAGGGCCGGCAGGAAAAGCGGAAGCACCGAGGCGAGGGATCGGTAGCCCTGCACATCCAGCCCGCCCATCAGCCAACGGTCGAGCACCACCAGCTTGTCCGGCTCGGCCAGGTAGCGCACGAACATGATCAGCGCCGCACAGATCAGCGACAGCGTCACGCCCGCCAGCAGCAGCGTCAGCGGGGAGAAGCGTTTCTTCTGCCGCGCCAGCAGGTAGATAATGCCCCCCACGCAGAGCGAACCGAGCAGCGCGAAAAGCTGGACCGAACTGAATATCCGGCCTCCCAGATGCGCCAGATTCAAGAACATAGCCACCGAGGCCCCGAGCGCACCCCCTGCGGAGACGCCGAGGGTGTGCGGCGTGGCAAGGGGATTGCGCAGCAGCGCCTGAAACACCGCGCCCGCCACCGCCAGAGCACCACCCGCCAGGAAAGCCAGGGCCACCCGCGGCACGCGCTGGTTCAGCACGATGTCGAGCTCAACCTCACTGCCCGCGGGCCGCGCGCCCGTGAGTATGGAAAGGGTGCGGCCGGCCGCAATCGGAACAGGACCCACGAAGGTGCAGC
>JAUWZH010000305.1 GCA_030615435.1 Candidatus Brocadiaceae bacterium
CCCACCGCGAGCCCTGCCGCAGCGAGCAGCGCCACCAGGGAGGCGAACCTACGGGCCGTCAGCTCTCGCCTTGTCTTCGCCATACGTTTTCCTCCCCAGCACCAGGACCATCGGGGCGGAGGTGAGCGGGTGCCCGACCACGCGCAGCGGCGTCTGATATGCCGCGGTGAGTAGTTCCTCCCGGATGACCCGCGACGGAGGCCCGACCTGCATGAGGTTGCCGTCTTTGAGCAGCGCGAGGGTGTCACAGAACTCGCTGGCGGCGTTCAGGTCGTGGGTCACTATCACCACCGCAATACCCTGGCGGGACAGCAGCCACAGCACGTCGAACACGTGGGACTTGTGGTGGATGTCGAGGCCGGCGCTCGGCTCGTCCAGCAGCATGATGCGGGGCTCCTGGGCAAGGACGCTCGCCACCAGCACGCGCTGCCTTTCGCCCCCGGAGAGGGTGGAGAAATAGCGCTCCGCCAGCGGCTCCGCGTCAGTGTCCCGAAGCGCCTTCCGGACGACCTCCCGGTCCGATTCGCTCAACAGCCCCAGCGGCCCCTGGTAGGGATACCTTCCGAGGGCCACCACCTCGCGGACGGTGAACTCGAAGGAGGCAGAGGGGCTCTGCGGCAGAAAGGCCACCTCCCTGGCCAGGTCCAGACGGCGGAAGGACGAAACCGGCCTGCCGGCGAGCCTCACCGTGCCCTCTGCCGGGTGCAGGATGCCGGCCATCAGTCGCAGCAAAGTGCTCTTGCCCGAGCCGTTCGGGCCGATGATGCCGAGCATCTCACCGCTGTTGACCGCCAGACTGATCCCGGCGAGGCGGAAGGCGCCCTCCGCGTACGAGAAACAGCATCCCTCCGCCGAGAGCACTGTTTGCACTACCGGTCTCCCGTCTCGTGGAGAATGGCGGCGAGCTTCTTCGCCAGCTCGGCCATGCGGGGACCGGGAATCAGGGCGAACGTGCTTCCCACCGCATATACCCTTCCGTTCCTGACCGCCGGCAGGCCCGGCATCGCGTCCCAGATTTCGAGGATCCTGTCCACGTCGGCCGGCTCGAGGATGCCCTCCCCGTGGAGCTCGACGATCACCTCCGGCTGCCTTTGAATCAGCGTTTCTTTGCTGACGGTGGCGTAGGAACGGGACATGTCGGAGAACACGTTCTCCCCGCCTGCGAGCTCCAGCAGATCGTTCAGGAAGCTGCCCGGGCCCACCGTCTGGAGGCCTCTGAGGGAGCCCGGCTCCCTTGCAACCACCACGAAGGTTCGCGGCCGCGGCTTGTCCTTGACCTGAAGCTTCACTTCAGCGAGCTGCAGTCGGACGTCGGCGCAGAGCAGTTCCGCTTCCTCCTCGGCCAGCAGGACTCTGCCGATGTTCCGGGTGGCCACGAAGACCGACTCGAGGTCCTCAAACTCGACACGCAGGACCTCGAGGCCGCGCTCGGAGGCGAATTCGAGCACCTTCTCGGCTCTCCCCTGCGCGATGATGAGATCGGGGCGAAGGGCGAGGATGCGCTCCAGGTTCGGATTGAAGAACCCGCCGCACCGGGGCTTTTCGCGCGCTTCGGGCGGATAGGAGCTGTAATTGCTGATGCCCGCGACGCGCTCGCCCTGGCCGAGGGCGTACACGATCTCCGTGACCGCCGGGGACATGCAGATGACGCGCTGCGGCCCGCGGGCGGGACTGCCGCCACGCTCCCCCGCCCCGTGGGGAAGGGGAGGGGGGATGTACTGGAACTTCGGCAGCAGCCAGCACAGCAGCACTCCCGCCACAAGTGCGCCAAGCGTCCCGCCTATTACGCGCCCGGACATGGACTGTCATCCCTCGGCGAAGTGTGCTCGGGGCTACTTCCCGGTGTAATAAGGGTCAAGTTCGAGGAACGGGAAATCACACCCCTTGTTGGTGAGGTAGTTATCGCGCGGCGGCTTGATGAGCTCGATATGGCCGTCCCAGAACGCCATGTTCGCGCGCCCGTCGTGACGGAAGTGGCACGTGCCGTCCCTCTGCTGGTCCACCACCCAGTCCGGCTGGTCAATGGTCCAGTTTTCCAGCGGCATGGGGATGCTGTAGTCGTTCGTCATGGTTAGCCAGTCGAAGACGTAGCTCCTGGCCGAGTCACAGAAAGCAAGGGTGTCGCCGGGCTTCGGTATGTCTTCTACTCTGCGGTAATCGTAGTCGTACCAGCCGGGCCCCACCCACCTGTTTGCGAGATTCATGTTGTAACCGTAGCCGCAGGCAATCTGATTATCGGCAAGGCAGACGCCCGTAATCCGGGTTGAAAGGGCCCTCGGGCATTGCCAGAGGGCATGAGAAGCACCCCCCAGGTATCCGGCCAGCGGGCCCCTGTCGTACTTCACATCCTGGCTCGCGGTGCTATAGCTCCCGAAAATGACGTGATAGTAGCCGGGATTCTCCGCGTCGCGGCAGTAATCCATTGGGGGCAGGTAGCCGCCGCAATCGGTCAGGTAAAATTGCGAGGAGAGGGATAGCTGCCAGAGGTTGCCCGCGCAACTCACACTCATGGCGGCCTGGCGCGCCTTCTCCAGTGCCGGCATGAGCAGTGAGGCCAGCACTGAGATGATGCCGATGACCACCAGCACTTCAATTAACGTAAAGCCTTCCTGCCGACGCATAACGAACCTCCCTTGCTGTGAAAAAGACCACGGAGCTACTTCGGGAGGCGGCCTGCAAGAAAATACCCGATGCAGGCTGCTGCACCGGGCTTCGAACTGCAGATTGGAGATGCCCTCACCGGGCAACCCGTGCCGCTTCTCTCAGGACCCGAAGGTACAACAGCACGCTGGCGGCGAGCAGGTTTTCTGACTTCCGGTCATCGCTACTTGCCCGGCCTTCCCGTCCCCTCGCAGGGGACAGTGACACTCCGTAGGGCGTTTGCTACCGGTTACAGCGGCGGGTCCGCAACGGATTCTCACCGTTTTCCCTTGCCCCGCCAGTACGACGGGGCATGACTCGCTTCCACCACGCACACTTATAGCTCAGAGCGTCCGGGAAGTCAAGCGGAATGCCGGTCGGCCGATTGTCCGCGTTGCACTTGCTCACGGGCGGGCGTAGAGCTGTCCTGGAAGTCGGCTGATCAGGCCGCGGATCTCCAGGGTCAGCAGGGTGC